>DATMRM010000491.1:0-15119 GCA_035566155.1 Steroidobacteraceae bacterium
GCTTCGTCGAGGGCCACATTCCCTGTGCGCCGAGTACGCACTGTTCGACGCGGAGGGTCAACCGATCGCTGTGTTGGAAGACGTGCGCCTGCGCAGCGTGCGGCTGCAACGCAACCCCGCCGAACACGTGCGCTACTTCCAGTATGCCGCGGTCCCCAGGCCGTTCCCGCAATCGCACGGCGCCTGTCACACTTCACTGCCACGGTTGAACGAAGCGCTGCTGCGCTGTTTTCGGCATCCGGACCTGCGTCGCACGCATCGCCTGTTCGTCGAGGAGGTCGATCCACTGCTGGATGCGCTCTGCGATCGTTTCGTCGCGGAGAGTATGAGGGGAACGGATGCGGCGTCGTTGCCGCAGGGTCCCTATCAGTCGCATCTGCTTGACACCGCCCAGGCGGATGCCGCCTACGAAGCGGCCAACGCGGAAACCAGCTCGGCGCAGGATATCTGGAACAGTCTGCTCGCAGACTATCCTGGCTTTTTCCCGCTGGTACATGCCGTGGGCTGCGTCGGCATGCAATTGCCTGCGCTGCTGCAGGAACAAACAACCTTGTCGGAGGTTCTGCCCGATCGACTGACAGTCGCCGCCCTGCAGCGCCAGGTGCTCGGCGACATTGCCCAACGGCAGATCATTGCTGTCCTGCGCGCCGAGATCGAGCAGGCGTTGGTTGATCTCGAAGAAGGCCAGCGACTGACAATCATCGAGCTAAGCGCCAGCGCCGCCCCCCTGGCAACCGAACTCTGTCGTGGGCTGGACTTCGATCGCGCGGACTACCATTTCGTCAGCACCCAATCCACGGCGCTTGAGGAAGGTCGGCGCCTGCAGGACCGCTATCCAGCGATTACCGTCGAGTCGCTGGGCGATCAACCCACCGGCGGCCGCGACTGCTCCCTTGCCATCGTCACGTTGGATTTTCATTCGTTGAGCGATTCGCAGCGTGCGCTCGACTTCGCGCAGAGCCGGCTGGTACGTGGAGGGGTGTTGCTGGTGCTGGGGCAGTATCCCTCGCATACACTTGACTTCGTCTACGGTGCCGATCGCGCCTGGTGGAGCGACTCACCGCAGGGCGAGTGGCACTCTCCGCAACAGCGACCGGAGTTCTGGGTGCACTATCTACAGCAGATTGGGTTCGGTCAGCTGCGGCAGCACGAATACGGCTCGGACCCGCCCTGTGGTTGCTATACGCTGTTGGCGCAGTGTGACACCGGTAACGCCACCGAACAGATCCCCGTTGTTGCCGCTGTCGGCCGACATTGGCTGCTGCTGGCCGACAGCGACGGCATCTCCTCGCAGTTGGCCGAACACGTGGCCAGTCGCTTATCCAGGATCGGGGATCGCGCCAGCATTGCCACACCGCTCGACGCTTCCGCGCTGGCGCGCACGCTATCGGAGGCCAACATTGGCGACAGTGCACTGTTTGGCATCGTCCATCTGAGTGGATTGTGTGCACTGGAAAGCGAGTCCCCTGCTGCGATTCTCGAAGTGCAGCTGCAGCGCTGCTCCATCGCGGCAAGCCTCATCCAGGCGTGCGAGTCCACTGAGACCGACGCCACCTGTTGTTTCGTCACTGCCAATGCCTTGCGTCATCTGCTGCCGGACCGTTCGCCGGGCGACGCCGACAACCAGTCCGACATCATCGACGCATCGCTGGCCGGTTTTGCTCGCACGCTGATGAACGAGGCACCGATTGGTGCTGTCCGCCTGATCGATCTGGAGATCAACGAATCGTCGATCGAGTCGACAGCTGCCATCCTGGTGAGCGAACTCTGCATTGATGACGCGGAACAGGAGATCATTCTGACCACCAGCGGCGCACGCTACGCGCCGCGACTGCGCGCCTGTGAGGCCCCGCATGGCGATCCGGCCGCGACACCGGGAACCGAGACGCGTCGCGCGCTCGGATTCGACGTTCCAGGCCAGCTGCGCAATTTACAGTGGAACAGGATCCCTCTGGCCGCGCTCGGCGATGAAGAGATTGAGGTGTCGGTCCGAGCCACCGGCTTGAACTTCCGCGATGTGATGTACGCGCTCGGACTTCTGTCCGACGAGGGAGTCGAACACGGCTTCGCCGGCGCCAGTCTGGGACTGGAATTCTCTGGGGTCGTAGCAAGGCTCGGGGCGCGCGTCATGGGATTTGCCGTTGGTGATGCAGTGGTTGGCTTTGCACCATCGAGCTTTGGCGATCGCCTCGTGACCAAGGCCGGAGCGCTCTGGCATCTGCCCGCAGGCCTCTCCTTCGAAGCGGCTGCCACTATTCCGAGCACTTTCTTCACGGCCTATTACTCCTTGCGCACCCTTGCCGGACTGCGCGAGGGCGAAAAGGTCCTGATCCACGGAGCCGCCGGCGGCGTGGGCATTGCGGCGATTCAGGTCGCGAAGTGGTGCGGAGCCGAAGTGTTTGCCACCGCCGGGTCTGATGAGAAGCGCAACTTCGTCCGGCTGCTCGGCGCCGATCATGTATTCGACTCGCGCAATCTTGCCTTCGCCGAGCAGGTCCTTAGGTGTACCGATGGGCGTGGAGTCGATGTGGTGCTCAATTCACTCGCCGGGGAGGCGATCAATCGCAACTTCCGCGTGCTTAAGCCCTTCGGGCGCTTCCTGGAACTGGGCAAGCGCGATTTCTACGAAAATACCCGCATCGGCCTGCGTCCGTTCCGCAACAACATCAGCTACTTCGGCATCGATGCCGATCAGCTGATGAATGAGAAGCCCGAACTTACCCGACAGGTGTTTGCCGAAGTGCTGCAGCTCTTCAATGAGCGCGTATTTCACGCACTGCCCTACCAGTCCTTTGAGGCCCGAGATGTCATCGACGCATTCCGCTACATGCAGCAGGCTCGCCAGATCGGTAAGCTGGTGGTCACCTACGGCAGCGGCATACCGGATCCTGCTTGTACCAGCGAAGGTCCGGTTCAACGTCTCGAGCTGTCGCCATCGGCCACCTATCTGATCACTGGCGGCATCAGCGGCTTTGGTCTTCGCACCGCCGAGTGGCTGGCCGATCGCGGCGCGCGCAGCCTGGTGCTGCTTGGACGCCGCGGCGCAGGAGCGGACGAGGCTCAGACCGTGATCGCGCGCCTGGAGCGTCACGGAGTGCACGTCGCGGCATGGGCTTGCGACGTCACCGATCGGCTTGCACTCCACGATGCGCTTGAGCGGATAGCGCGTGAGCTGCCGCCATTGCGTGGCGTCGTGCATGCGGCAACGGTCATCGATGACGCACTCATTCGCGAAATGAGCGAGGCGCAGCTTCGGCGTGTGATGTCCCCGAAGGTTCTCGGAGCCTTGCACTTGCACGAACTGACCCGCTCACTGCCGCTCGATTTCTTCGTGTTGTACTCCTCGGCCACCACGCTGTTCGGCAACCCCGGCCAGAGCAACTACATTGCAGCCAATGCGGTACTCGAAGCGCTTGGACGGGCGAGGCGCGCGGCCGGGCTGCCGGCTACCTGTGTGCGTTGGGGTGCGATTGATGATGTGGGTTTTCTGGCCCGAAGCCCCAAGCTCAAGCAGGCGCTGCAGGATCGGATGGGTGGTTCGGCGCTGCAGTCGGCGGTAGCGCTGGATGTGCTGGAAGCCGTACTGTTGTCTGGCCGATCCGACCTCGGGGTACTGGAACTGGACTGGCGGGTGATGCGCCGCTCTCTGCCGAGCGCCGCGGCGTCGAAGTTTGTTGAAATCGCGCGTGGCATCCTTGGCGAGGTCGAAGACGACGCGAGCTTGGACCTGGATCGCATGCTGCGCGAACTGCCTGCCGAGCAGTTGCAGGACGCCGTCACGGACCTGCTGCGTGCCGAGGTGGGGGAGATCCTGCGGATTGCTCCGGACAAAATCGATGCGCTGCGTCCGATGCAGGAGATGGGGTTCGACTCGTTGATGGGCGTGGAACTGGTCGTCGCCGTCGAGAACCGCTTCGGCGTGCGGTTGCCCGTGCTCGTCCTCAGTGACAGCCCGACGGTGTCGAAACTTGCAGCGTGGATCATCAAGCAGCTTCGCAGCGAGGAAGGTGCCGCGAGCGTCGCTCAGGCGGATGTTACCCGCGCCCAGATCGAGCGAATCGCGAGTCAGCATGCGGTGAACACGCCGAGTGCCGCCGAAATCGAGCGGATCGCGACCGAGCTGCGCAGCGACGAGTCCGGAGCGACTCGCCGCATGATTCACTAGTCATACTCCGAAAGCGACATGAACCGCAAAACCCTCCCCGGCCTGACCGCGAACCTGAAAGAGAAGCTGATCCAGCAAAGTCTCGAACGCCGATTGAATCAGGCGAGCGCATCCGCAGCGCAGGTGCGCACGCTGCACCAAAATGGCGCCAGCAATGACATCCCCGAGGACTTTTATCGTTTCGACCGGCATCCTGGCTACCAGCAGCTGCGCATCATTGCGGATGGCGCGGCGCGTATGGAGATCGGCAGCCCCTTCTTCAAGGTGCACGAAGGTATCGCCGGTGCCCGCACCCGTATCGGCGGACGTGAATATCTCAACTTCTCCAGCTACAACTACCTGGGCTTGTCGGGCCACCCCGCGGTACTGGATGCGGCGAAACAAGCGATCGATCGCTACGGCACCTCGGTGTCGGCAAGCCGGCCGGTCTCGGGTGAGCGCGCATTGCATCGCGAACTGGAATCCGAATTGGCGCGAGCCTATGCAGTGGACGCCGCGGTGGCCTTCGTCAGCGGTCATGCCACCAACGTCACGACCATCGGCTACCTGTTCGGGCCGCGCGACCTGATCGTCCACGACGAATTCATCCACAACTCGTCGCTTCAGGGTATTCAGCTCTCGGGCGCACGGCGACTGAGCTTCCCGCACAATGACTGGGCGGCGCTGGATGCACTGCTGAAGGAGCACCGGCGGAAATTCGAGCGCGCGCTGGTGGTAATCGAAGGCATCTACAGCATGGACGGCGATTTTCCGGATCTGCCGCGATTCGTCGATATCAAGCAGCGCCACAACTGCTTTCTGATGATCGACGAAGCTCACTCGTTCGGAGTCATGGGCGAACGGGGACTGGGGATCCGCGAACACTTCTCGCTGCCAGGCGACGCAGTGGACATCTGGATGGGCACCCTCAGCAAGACCCTGGCAGGCTGCGGCGGCTACATCGCCGGTGAGACCGCGCTGATCGAGCACCTGAAATTTCTGGCACCAGGTTTCCTCTATAGCGTCGGTATGGCACCACCGGTCGCAGCCGCCTCTCTGGTCGCACTACGCTGCCTGCGAGCTGAACCAGCGAGAGTGGCGACACTGCATGAACGCGGCGCGCAGTTCCTCGCACTGGCGCAGGCCGCCGGCATCGACACCGGTTCGAGTGCCGGTATTGCGGTCATTCCTGCCATCATCGGCAGTTCCACGCGCGCGGCGCGCATTTCCGCTGAGTTGATGCATCGGGGGATCAACGTGCAGCCGATTCTTTATCCCGCCGTACCAGAAAAGCTCGCGCGGCTGCGCTTTTTTATCTGCTGCGAACACACCGAAGCGGATATCCGCGAGGCGGTCGGCGCACTGGCCACCGAAGTGCGCCGTTGATTCACGGCTGGCATGAACCGCGTGCCTCCGAATCCGGCAGTACTCTGCCAACTGTATCTGGACGCGGTACTGCCTTGTCTGAGCGAGCTGGTTGCTGAGGATGCCTTCGCGCGTGATCTCACCGCCGGGCTGAATGCTTCGATAGTCTTCCGCGTCGCAGGCGGGCCGGCGCGCTCGGTTCATCTGCGCGACGGCGCCGTCAGCTCTCAACCGGGGAGTTGCTCCCACCCGTCGATCGTCCTGTTGTTTCTCTCCCGCGCGCATCTGAACGCGTTCTTTTCGGGACGAAAGTGGGCGCTGCCGCTTTTGGCCTGGGGCGGATGGCGGATTCGTGTGCTCAAGGGGTTCTCGACACTGGCGGAGCGCCTCGAGGCCGTGCTGGAAGGCCATGAGGCGGTAATCAGCACTGCCGCCGGCCGGCGCCTGCACGCGCGTCTGTCATTGATGGCCGCTGGCCTGGGACTCCCATCCCTGGCGGCCGGCGATGTGGTGTCGCGGGAGGCTTTTCGATCTTTGCCATATGGCATGGCCTCGTTCACGATAAGCTCCGAGCAGGGAGCCACGGTATGGTTCGATCGCCAGCTGGATACGAGCCGGGCGGGCTGGAGTGCACCACCGCGACAGGCCGAGGTCTGCATCGCCTTCGGCGATGCGGAAACCGCTTTCGCGGCAATGCGCGATCAGATCGACACGATGGCCGCCACAGCATCCGGACAGATCGTCGTGGACGGTCTGATTCCCCTGGCCGATGGGCTCAACTTCATCATGCAGCGACTGCGCGTCTATCTTCAGCCCTCGAAGTCATGACCGCTACCAAGGATCGCTACCACCGTTCACTCGAGCTCTTTGAGAGAGCCTCTCAGGTCATCCCATGCGGGATCTACGGGCACACAGCTCCCGCCGCCGCCCTGCCGGGCGCATTCCCCTACTACGCCCAGCGCGCGGCGGGCAGCCGCTATTGGGATGTCGATGGCAACGAGTACATCGACTACATGTGCGGCTATGGACCGGTGGTCCTGGGTCACCAGCACCCCGAGATCGAGGAGGCAGCGGTACGCGCGCAACGCGACACCCTGTGCGTGAATCATCCCACGCCGATCATGGTTGAGCTCGCCGAATCGCTCGTCTCGCTGGTTGATTTCTCCGCCTGGGCAGTACTCGGCAAAAACGGTTCGGACATGACGAGCTGGGCGATCCAGGTCGCCCGGGAGCACACCAAGCGCCGCAAGATCCTCAAGGTCTCAGGGGCCTACCACGGCATGGACCCGTGGTGCACCCCGGGGCATGCCGGCCTGATCGAAGAAGACCGGGTGCACATACACGACTTCAACTGGAACGATCTGGACTCCTTCGATCGGTTGCTGAAGCGCTATCGCGACGACATCGCGGGCGTCATCATGACGCCGTTTCACCACCCGGTGTTCAACGCCTCACAGATGCCATCCGACGGGTTCTGGCCGCACATCGAAGCCGCCTGTCGTCGCGACGGCATCGTGCTCATCCTGGACGACATCCGTGCCGGTTTTCGGCTGGACTTGCGCGGCTCGCACAAGCTGTTCGGCTTCGAACCAGACCTGATCTGCTTTTGCAAGGCAATCGCGAATGGTCATCCGCTCGCGGCCACGCTCGGTCGAAAGGAAATGCGTGTAGCCGCCAGCAAGGTGTTTCTTACCGGAAGCTACTGGAATAGCGCCCCGGCCATGGCCGCGGCTATGAAGTGCCTGGCGATCCTGCGCGCGCAGGATGTACCTTCGCAATTGCACCGCACCGGTGAAAGCCTGATGCAGGGCCTGGTGGAGCGGGGTCGGCGCCACGGTTACACCGTGCAGCCCTCAGGACCTGCTGCCGTGCCGTTCATCACCTTCGACTCGGATCCCAGCATGCGGCGCCGGCAGCGTTTCTGTGCCGAGGTCACACGACGCGGCGCTTTCTTCCATCCGCATCACAACTGGTTTATCTGCGCGGCTCACTCCAGCGAGGACATAAAGACCACATTGGCAATGGCCGACGAGGCTTTTGCGGTGCTGCGCGCCGAGAATCTCTAACCAGTGGAATGAGAAATGGCAATTGTAGCGCTCAAGAACCATCCCCGGCTTAGCATCGAGGTACATGCGACACCCGATAAGTTCATCAGTTCACAGATCGTCGAGACGGGCGAGTGGGAGCCGTTCGAGACGCATCTGGTTGAATGTTTCCTTCGCCCCGGAGATGTGTTTGTCGACATAGGAGCAAATATAGGCTGGTATACCATCATCGCTGCGTCGATAGTGGGCAACAATGGATATGTCTATGCATTCGAACCGGGAACAGCCAATTTCGAATTGGCCGCCCGGAACCTGGTTCTAAATGATCTTCAGAACGTCACGCTTGAACAGATCGCAATCGCCGATCGCACTGGCACGGGTCGGTTGTTCCTCTCGCGGGAGAATCTTGGTGATCACAGGTTGTTCGCAGCGGAGGAAGAGCGCTGTTCACAAACAGTGTCGGTGACATCACTCGGCAGATACTTTGAACACAACCCAACACCTATTCGGATGCTGAAGATCGATGCACAAGGTAGCGAAGCAAGAATCTTTGAGGGCCTCCCAGACGATTTCGCTCGAACGCGAAAGGTAGCGGCGATCCTTCTGGAGTTTTGGCCCTATGCGTTGGAACAATCCGGATCGAGCGCCAAATCTCTTGTCCGAAGCCTGGCAGCCCAAGGCATGAGTTGCTACATCATCCACGAATGCTTTCGGGGGCTCGATCCAATCGACCTAGATGTTCTCGAGCAGCGCGCATATGGTGATTTGCGGGAAAATAATCTATTCCTCAATTTGCTTGCCTTGCCTGCCACAAACGCGGTTCCCGCTGCTATTCGCACAATGATCAGGCCGCCTGATGCGTTCCTTTTCTACCACGCTGCTCGTTGATGGTAAATTGACGACGGGCCCTACCGACCATGCCTCAAGCCGTAATACTTGCGCAGTCCCCAGTGTACCCACGCACGCAGGCTGCGCCGCGCAAGCGCGATAGCGATGCGCGCCTGAAATAAATCCCCGACCGCGACGGCGGGCCTGCGAATTTCACCATCAATGATCCGCACGACCGCGTTCGCCAAGAGCTGCGGATCGGGTGCGCGTGCCATGTTGCGATCAATCGCGCGCCAGGCAATCTCAAGATTTGGCGCGTACGCGTCCGACAACCGGTCACCGACCCTGCGGGTCGAAGGATGGAACGCCGTCGCGAAATCACCAGGGCGAACATCCACCACCCGTATGCCGGTGTGCGCAAGCTCCAGGTTCAGGCCATCGCTCAGCGTGCTCAGCGCTGACTTGCCGGCGCTGTACGGCGCGAGAAACGGTACCGGCAACTCCCCTGCCAGTGATGAGATATTGATGATCAGCCCACGGTCACTCGCCCGCATGGCGGGCAGCGCCAGGGCGATGAGGTGCAAGGGTCCCACCAGCAGTGTCTGAAACTGCGATCGCAGCTCGTCGCAGGTAAAGCCTTCTATCGGCCCGAACATGCCGGCACCGGCGTTGTTGATCAGCACATCGAATTCCCCAGCAGCCGCGAGCGCCTCGCGGAATCCAGCGTCAATGGAACCATCATCATTGAGGTCCAGGACGACGCCACGAAAACCGGAGAGATCAGGCAGCCGCTCGCGGCTGCGACTGGTACCCCAGACCTGATGTCCGCGCTGACACAACGCCTTTGCGACGCAGAGGCCAATGCCTGAACTAACGCCCGTGAGAAAGATGCGCTTCAAAGCGATCTACGGAAGATCCAACCGACTCCAGGTGGTGCCGGTACGAACGACCCGCGCTGGTCGGCCCACGCTTACCGTATTGGCCGGCAACTCGGCATCCTTCACCAGCGAACCCATACCGACGACGCTGTCCGCCCCGACATGGCAGTCTCCCATGACCTCGGCGTCTCGACACAGCCACACATGGGATTCGAGGATGATCACACCACCCATCTTGTTGATGCGCTTTCCAGTCGCAACGTCGCGGATGGCATGACTGTCGTCCGTGTACAGACGAACGCCTATTGCCCACATGCCGTCGGCCCCGACGGACACCACACCGCCATTACGAGCATCTACTTCGGCCCACATCGTGGCCCCGGTCCTTTCGCCGATGAGGATCGTGCAATAGCCAATGGCGCTCATAGCCCCGGACTGGATCTGGACCTTGTCGCCCAGAACAACCAGTCCTCCCTCGCCTGCTACGTTGACATGATTGATGGCCGCCTCCTCACCGACGACCAGAATCACATTTCGAGGCAGCGGCAACTCAAAAAAACCGGCCCGCAGGGTGGGAGTTTTGGATTTCGGTGAGGCGAGGAGCACGTTGTTTCCCGCGGTCCACCAGTCCGGCAAGCCCTCGCGCCTCATCCGCAGATCCGTGACCTGCGGCAGCCTGGGATGCGATTTGACCTGGGCGCACTCGAGGCGTCGCCCGATCTCTACCGTCAATCGGTCGCGCACCTGCTCGTCGCATTTGTCGCCATCGCGCAGGTGCTGGGTCGCTTCAAAGAATGACGGTACCCCATCGGTGCGCGTGACCTGATGGGGCTTGCGGGCGACGATAACCTGCGATTTCGGAAGAAATTCGTCTAGCACTGTCTGCACATGACGTGCCTGCTCACTCTTGAGCACCTCAGCCCAGGTTCGAGCCCAGAAATCCAGACTCGGGTGGCTGGACGCATTCGACAGCGGCACATTCGCCTGCCAGAACAGCGCCATCCAGATGGACCAGAAGAACCCTTGCGACATCGTGTGCTCGATCGTGAGCCCGCTGCCCTGAACCAGCGCCGCAAAACTCTGCGGTTCGAATATGCGTACGTGGTTTGGCTTCTCGAAATAGCTCGGATGCGCGAGTCGCTTTTGCAGCATTTCCTGCGCAGTTCCCGGCACGGTGATCAGGTACAACGCCCCCGGTCGGCCGACCCGAAACAACTCCGCCATCACCGCTGTCGGGTCATCGACATGCTCGAGGACCTCAGTGCAGATGACACGGCTGACACTCTCAGAGGTCAGCGGCAGTCGGTGCGCATCACTGACATGCGTTTCCAGCCGCAGTCCGTGATAGCGTGCCAATCGCGCGCGCGCCTGTCCCAGGTTCGCTGGATTGGAATCAATCAGAATGATCTGCGAGCCGCGTTGCGCACAAAAGGTGGCCATACCGCCGATGCCACATCCGACATCCAGCACCACATCCTCCGAGCTCACGGGAAACCCGTCCGTCAGTTCTCCCTTCTCCTGGTTGTACCAACCGGCAAGCGTATCGTTCTTCAGACCGACCAGGGCGCTGAAGCCGATATCTTTCAGTTCGTCCAACTCCGCGCTCATGTCGCCACCCTGGAAAGCACGCGACGCATGAAAGTCGCTCGATTTGTGCGCGGGCGCAAGCCCAGATGCTCGAAGACTTCACGCAGCCGGCTGCTGACGACTTCATCCGAACAGAATCGTTGCTGGGCCGCACTCGCCGCAGCGGACATTGCCGTATATCGCTCCGACTGGTTCTTGGCGACATCGAAACTGTCCCGATAGGCCTGGACCAGCTGTGAAAAGTTGATCGCGTACTGCGTGCAGCTGATTGACTGGCGCGGATCGTGCGGCCAGGAGGTTGGCTTCCGCGTCGAGCCAACCACAAAGCTGTTGTCGCTCGAGACGTAGTCCAGCATCGCGGTGTGCAGCGGTGTAACCGCTGGGCGCCCCGCAGACATGAATTCCATCAGCGGCAGACACTGTCCTTCGCCGGTGGAGACGTTGACGGCGTAGCTGGTGACGTCGACCAGCGAATCATATTCCTCTTGCGCAATCATGCCGTGAACAATCAGCACGCGGCACTTGAAGTCGCAATGCTTGGACAGGTCCGAGAGAATCGGCACCACACCGACCACCGCATCGTAGTGCGTGACCTTGATGAGGAGGGACGCCTCTGGATTATCTCGAAAGGCCCAGATGAAGGCCGCCAGCAGATCCGTCCAGTTCTTACGCTGATCCACTGGATTGAACACTGCGGTGTACACCACACCGCTCAAGCTGAAGCGCAGCGGTTTGTTGCCGCGCGATTGCACTCTGGCATTCAGCGCCTTGACCGCCTTGGAGCCGTCGGTCCTGGAGCGATCGACATTGAAGAGCGACAGATCCACAGCGCCGGCATCGATCGCAAAACCACTTATCGTCAGTGTCGTCGGAGACTGCCACCCCTTGGCCGAGACTGCACGCCGCACGTTCGATTGATACATCGGCGCGGGTATGCTCCAGATGGGATAGTTCTCTCCGAGGTAGCGGCGTACCACCTGCACGGCGAAGCGACTGTGCGTGATCGCCGCGGGTACCTGACTCAGCACGGTGGTCCAGTCGTTTCTCGGCTCGTTCTGCCAGGGCTCATCGGGCAGTGTATCGAACTCCCATGCGAATACCGGAACCGTGGGACACACTGACGCGACCATGGTGTGATGCGGCGGGCTGAAGGAGAAATACACACTCGACTCGCCGTAAGATGCCGCGTTCTTCGCGATGCGATCGACCTCGCGTGCCGGATCGGTTATCGGAACGATGATACCGATACGCTCGAATACCGGACGAAACGCCTTGCGTACAAACCAATAGCTGTAGTCAGGGGCGCCCAGGCGCCCGCCGATGGCCCGAGCATCGAATGTGGAATGTTCTAGAACGATCATGCCGCGACTCTCAAGCCGAGGAAGCTGGCAATGCGTTCGGCAACGCGCTCGTCGTTGCAGAAAGTGCTCATGGTTCGCAGGGCCGCATTACACATGGCCTCATAGCGACTCGGGTCAGACTTTGTGATGCGATAGGCCTCGCGCATCGAATCGCGCAGCGATTCCCACTCGATGCGATAGCGCCTGGAATTGAAATGGCAACGCCTATCCTGAGGCCACGCGCAGTAATCGTCATCCGAGCGCACGATGATCGAATTTTCGGCGTTCAGATAGTCGGCCATCGCGGTGTGGCCGGGCGCGACCACCGGCCGGCCTGCGCACATGAATTCCAGCAACGGCAGGCATAGCCCCTCAGCTACAGAGGAATTCAGTACCCAGTGTGAGGCACCGACGAGCCGTGCGTAGTGCGCATCGGGGAGAAATCCCTGCAGCACCACTACTCGGCAGCGTGCCGGCGGCATGCGCGCCAGCAGATCGTGAGTTTCCCACCACCAGTAGGACTCGGGGCCAATCATCTTGAACACCAGTGTCGCATCCGGTGTATCAATGAAGGCCGATAGAAATGCGGTCAACATGTCCTGCCAGTTCTTACGGCCATCTTTGGGCGCGAACACGGAAGTGAAGACCACCCCATCGATGCTCGCCAACACACTCTTCGCAGGACCCTTCGGAGTGGGACGTGGCGGTGCCGGGGGTGCTTCACCCATCCGGAACGATCCTTGGCGTGAGTCGAACACGAAGCCATCCAGCGCGAGTTCCGCACTCGAGGCCGGTGCGCGCAGCGCCAGTTTGCTGCCCGCTGTCTGCGAGCGGTCCCAGACCGGCGCGGGCACCGCCAGCACGGGATACTGATCGCCCATTGCCTGTCGTACTGCGACCGCTGCGTACTCGGACAAAGTAATTGCCCCCGCGGTGTGTCGCAGCACGCGCCGCCAATCGTTACGCGGCTCATCGCCCCAGTTCTCGGTCGGGATGTTCGAGTACTCCCAAGCGATGACGCACATTGTCGGGCAGCGCGACCCGAGCCTCATGCGATGAGGCGGTGCGTAATACACGAACAGGCAGTTCTCACCTCGGGCAGCACATTGCTCGTAAATGCGGTTGACCTCGTCCACCGGATCGGACGCAACATGAACGGTGCCCAGACGAGCCAGTAGCGGGTTGAATGCGCGCGCGACGAAGTAGTAGCTGTACTCGGGACCCCCAAAGTCTCTGGCCAGCGACTTCTCATTGGTTGAGCTGTAAACGATAAAATTGTTCGCGACCCCCTGCCGTGCGCAAAATGGCGGTGATTGCGCCTCGGCCGCCGGCTCGGCACTGACCGCACTGCGTTTTGCGGCAGTCTGATTGAGCACGCTCTCGATGAAAGCGGCGATATCCGGCTCAGTGACTTCGTCCATCACGTCGCCATGGGCGTCAACCAACAGTTTGGAGCCCGGCAGAGGATCTCCATCCTTGACGCGCACCACGATGCGGCTCAAGCCCAGCCGGTCCATATCGAGCAGCACCGGCACCGCAAATCCGTGTCTACCATCGCCAACCCCAGCCACTGCCAGATCGGGTCGATGCAGCCACGCCGCAGCCTCGCCCGCGACGACGCCATCGATCAGCACCTCGACCGTGAGGGTTTCGTGCGGCGTACTCGGACGCCAGGCCCAGCCGCAGATGCGCCCTTCGCGAACCCCGTCGACGTACCCCTGAACTTCTGAATCTTCTTCGCCAGCCATCGCTGTCATCCTACCATCGCACGGCACCCAGATTGATCCGACCTTGATCCGGCGCCTTACCCGGGCTGTACCAGGAGTAGACCACCTGCTCGCGAGTACTCAGTTCCGGATGCAGGTTGAGGGCATAGCAGCCAAAGACACCGATGGCACAGGCATCCGGTACGCGTCCTGTCGGGCCGGCACTCCAGGGGCCTGCCGGCGCGGGCGCTTCGTACAACGCAAATTCTGCGGTACGAAATCCGGTCTGTATCAGCATCACGAACTTATGTAACGTCGTGGCGCCAAGGTCGCTGACGCTGGCTCCGAAGACCGGTATGCCGCTCACCAGCGAGCTTGCCGCAGTCTCATCCGAACTCCAACGCCCCTCGCTTTGAGGCGGGGCACTCCACCACGCATAGCTCGACGCGTTGCCCCACGCGGAAGGCTCACTGCTGACGCGAGCGACATACACCCCGCCTAAGGGCTCGTGTGCATACAGATACAGATATCCGTCCCCACCGAACACCGGCGATTCCAGTGCCTCAGGCCGCGCCAGTCCGGCACTCAGTGGCTTTGCGACAAATGGCGTCCACGAGCTCAGGAATTGATTGTGCTGCGGGTCATAGATCGTCAGCGACAGGCGTTCGACCGGAAAGGCTTTGGACGTCACGCAGACCTGAAAATAGACGAGCAAGACCTTGGAGGATCGCGGAATGCGCGCGCCGCCCGTGGGCCAGGCCGCGGGATACAGACTGCCGCTGCCGTGCGCTCCGCAGGGCAGCATGGCGCGGCCTGCCGAGCCGGGGGCACCAAGGCCGACCGGTGTCGGAAAGAACGGCTGCGGCGACGGCAAGGGCGATGCGGGCATCGTGGGTGGCGTAGGCACCTCCGCCATATCGGTCGGCGCCTTGCCGGCGACCACGGCTGCGATCGCCGCGGTGGTCCCTCCGATAAAGGGCGGACCATTCTTCTGACTGGTATCGCCGAACAGCCACAGGCTTCTGGCCGGTTGCTTGGAATACTGAACACTGAAGCCTCCGTCGCGGCTGATCGGGCGAAGGACGGTGTCGGCGCGTGCATGAACCGGACCCAGCGCAGTCGCCGGTTGCTGTTCAGCGGCCGCTGCCGGCAAGCACGCGAACATCAGGCATGCACTCACCGTCAGCAATCTGCGCAATCAGTCCGGCTCCTTGCGCTGCGCGATC
>DATMRM010000492.1:0-7334 GCA_035566155.1 Steroidobacteraceae bacterium
GGATTCGCCGCGCGAACCCAAACTCGCGGCCGCGCGGATTGGCGCGTACCTCGCCCCCGCAGGCCGTCACCGCAACCTGCAATCCCCAACAACTCCCGAAGAACGGCACACCCGCGGCGAACACGGCCTGGGTCAGCTCGATCTGGCGTGTGACCGGCGCGCCACCGTTATAGAAGTTGAGTGCCGATCCCGTCATCGTCACGCCGTCGTAGCCCTCGAGGCCCATGTTCGGCGGAAGCTCCAGCGAACCGTCGGCAGCGGCCACGATGTCGATGTCCAGCGCCGGGTCCAGGCGTCGCAGCACGCGCGCGTAGCCGTTTCCGGAGTCATAGCCGAGTGCGGCGATTTGACGCGCGCGAATTTCGCCGACGTTACCGTCGATGACCAGGATGCGTGGCCCGCTCACGCGCTGATCACGGCAGCGAGGTTGCCGTTCACAGCCGCCCGGAAGATGCGTTCCAGCGTCGCGGCATCGACCGGGATCGGATTACCCCCGGCGGACGGATCGATCGAGGCTTCACGGCCGATGATGTCGGCCTTGTCAGTGCTGACCCCGATTTCCTTTAGCGAATGCGGTATCCCCAGTTCGCGGCGCATCTGCAGCACGCACTCAAGGAAACCGTCAAACCCGCGCGCCGGCAGATCCAGAACGCGCGCAATGAGGTCGGTCTTGTCGGCAATCGCGCCTCGATTGAAGACCATCACGTAGGGCATGATGATCGCGTTGGTCAGACCATGATGGGTGTTGAACCAGGAACCCACCGGGTGTGCGATCGCGTGCACTGCGCCGAGACCCTTCTGAAAGGCGGTGGCACCCATCGACGCGGCCGCCAGCATCTGGGCGCGCGCCTCGATGTCGGTGCCGTGCGCACAGGCACGCGGTAGAAAGCGATGGATGAGCCGCATACCCTCGAGGGCAACGCCGTCCGCGAGCGGATGAAAGCCCGGTGCGCACAAGGCCTCGAAACAATGAATGAAGGCGTCAAAGCCCGTGGCTGCGGTGACTGCGCGCGGCAGGCCGACGGTCAGTTCAGGGTCGGAAATGACGATGCGCGGCATCATCTGCGGATGGAAAATGATCTTCTTCTGATGGGTCGTCTCATTGAGGATCACGCCCGCGCGGCCAACCTCTGAGCCAGTCCCCGCAGTGGTAGGGACCGCCACCACAGGGGCGATGCCGGCGGGGTCAGCCCGGGTCCACCAATCACCGATGTCCTCGAAATCCCATAGCGGGCGTGTTTGTCCCGACATGAACGCCACGACCTTGCCCACATCGAGTGCAGAGCCGCCGCCGAAGGCGATCACGCCGTCATGGCCGCCGGCGCGAAAGGCCTGCAGTCCTGCTTCCACCTGACTGCTGGTCGGATTGCCGCGGACACTTGCGAACAGCGCCGCATGCTCGACTGCGGCCAGGGCGGCCTTGATCATCGGGTTGAGGCTCAGCCCTTCGTCGGTGACCAGTAGCGGTCGGCGCATGCCGGCACGCGAGCACGCGGCCGACAGATCGGCGATCCGGCCGGGCCCGGCCCAGATACTGGTCGGATAATTCCAGTTGCCGCGTAGAGTCGCGTTCACGTCGTCACCCTGAAGTGATAGGACTTCGCTCGTGTGAGCTGCTCGAAGCCCACTCGCGACAGCGTGCAGCCTCGACCTGAATTCTTGACGCCGGTCCAGGCCAGCGCCGGATCGAGGTAGTCGCATCGGTTCAGAAACACCGTGCCGGTCTCGAGCGCATCTCCGAGTGCTTCAGCGTGCGCAGCGTCGGCCGAATAGATCGCGGCCGTCAAACCATAGTCGCTGTCGTTCATCAGTCGCAATGCCTGCTCGTCCGAGTCCACTTTCATGATCCCGACCGCAGGTCCGAAGGTCTCCTCACGCATGATCGCCATGGTGTGATCCACGTCGACCAGCACCTGCGGCGCAAGGTACGGGGTTCCGGGGATCGAAGCGGCGAATGCGGCCTGGTCGATCAATTGACTGGCCCCATGAGCGAGCGCTTCGCGCACCTGTGCGCGAACCGCGTCGGCTGCGGCGGTGCGCACCACGGGTCCGAGGGTTGTCTGCGGATCGAGCGGTGAACCGAGCTGGTACTGCGTCGCGAGTTCGACCACGCCGTCGACGAATTCCTCGTAGCGGCTGGCTGCGACGTAGATGCGTTTGATGCCACAGCATGACTGGCCGGCGTTGAAGAAGGCGCCGTCAGTCAGCGACTCGATGGCATGCGCGAGATTCGCGTCGGCGCGTACGTAAGCAGGATCTTTGCCGCCGAGTTCCAGGCCCGCGGTCGCAAACCCTGTAGCGGTCGCGGCAACGACGGCTCTGCCGCCAGCCACCGAGCCAGTGAAACATACGCTCGCGACGCGTGGATCGCTCATCAGGCGCGAGGTGTCGGCATGCGACAGATGCAGGTATTGGAATACGCCCGCCGGAACACCGGCCTTTGCGAAAGCCTCCAGAAAGCGCTCGGCGCACAACGGGGTTTGATGCGAATGCTTGAGCACCACCGCATTGCCGGCGATCAGCGCCGGCAGCACCGCATTGACCGCAGTCAGGTAGGGGTAATTCCAGGGCGCCACGACCACGACCACACCGAGCGGCACGCGTTTGATCTGGCGCTCAAATCCAGGCTTGTCGCCGGGCTGAATGGCGGCGAGCGTCTCCGGAGCGAGCTGAAGCATGCAGCGCGCTCGCTCCTCGAAACCGCGCACCTCAGCGGGTGAGTGGCGGATCGGGCGTCCCATCTGCCAGGTGATCTCGGTGGCGATCTCGCCGGCGTTGGCGACGAAGGCATCGACCGCGCGCTGCAGCGTGTCGCAACGTACCGCCAGTGGCACCGATCGCCAGGCGCGCTGCGCGCGTTGTGCCCTGTCCAGCGCGCGCTCAATGCCGGCGGCGCTTTCGAGCGATCGCTCGACGTAGACTCGGCCGTCGACGGGGCTGATGGCCTTAAGAACGTCAGTCATGAGTCAACTCAGATGATTTCGAAGTAGCGGGCCAATTCCCAGTCGGTGATCGCCTTGCGAAACTCGCGCTCCTCCCACTGTCGGGTCGCGGCATAGTGTTCGACAAAGGCGTCGCCAAATAGAGTCCGCGCCGGCTTGGATGCGGCGAGGCGTTCGGCGGCCTCGTAGAGCGTGGCGGGCAGGCGCCGCTGCGGCGGATGTTCGCGATCGTAAGCGTTACCCTGGATCGCAGCGTCAGGCTCGATACGGTGCTCGATGCCCCAGAGCCCGGAACCGATGGCCGCCGCGAGCGCAATGTACGGATTGATGTCCGCGGCCGCAATGCGGTACTCGACGCGTTGGCTGGACGGACCGCCTCGAATGACGCGCAGCGCCGTGGTGCGGTTCTCGACCCCCCAGGCTGCCGTGGTCGGGGCCCAAAACCCCGGCACGAGGCGCGAGTAGCTGTTCACCGTGCAAGCGACCATCGCGAGCAGCTCGGGCATCAGTGCCTGCTGGCCGCCCACGAACCAGCGCATGGTATCGGACATGTCATGAGGCTGCGACGGATCGTGGAACACGCTGTTGCCATCGCTGCCGCGCAATGAGATGTGCAGGTGGCCGCTCTGTCCAGGAACGCTGTTGGACCAGCGGGCCATGAAAGTTGCCATCAAGCCGCGGCGCTGCGCGAATACCTTGGCGAAGGTCTTGAACAGCGCTGCGCGATCGGCCGCCTCGAGTGCCTCGCAGTGCATGAGCGCGGCCTCGAGCACTCCTGGACCGGTTTCCGTGTGCAGGCCTTCGATCGGAAATCGCATGATCCGCGCAAGATCGAGCAGTTCCTGATAGAGATCCGAGTGCACGCAGCTGCGAAGCACCGAGTAACCAAAGGCGCCCGGCGTCATCGTCTTGAGCGCTCGGTAGCCTTTTTCCCGGACCGAATGCGCAGTCTCTTCGAACATGAAGAATTCGAATTCCGCCGCGGCGTTGACGCTGTAGCCCATGCCTGCGGCCCGTTCCAGCACGCGTCGCAACGTGCCGCGCGGACAGACCGACTCGGCAGCTCCGGCGAACTCGCCCAGCACGAGCGCGGTCCTCGGCTCGAACGGAATCTCGCGTCGGGTGGCCGGGAGGATTCGTACGCTCGCATCCGGATAGGCGGTATGCCAGCCGGTAAACGTGGTGTTATCAAACAGCTGATCGTTCGAGTCCCAGCCGAGTACCACGTCGCAGAATCCGACGTTCTTCTGAAGCGCCGAGAGGAACTTGTCGCGGCTCAGGTATTTTCCGCGCAGGATCCCGTCGCCATCAAACACACCGATCTTGACGTGCTCAATATCATGCGCGGTCAGAAAGTTACGAAGCCCGGCTTCTTGCTCGACAGGCGATTGCGTCATCGAAGATTGGCGTCCATTGCTTCGGGCGGCAAACGACGACGCGATTGTACTAGATCTAGCCCAAGCGCACGGTGAGCGCCGCGGCGATCAGTCCGAGCGCACCCAGACCGAACAATATCGAGGCCGGGCGCAACGTCGCCCGCCCGCCACCGAACGCCAGCGCGTAGCAGCCGTTGAGAATGTTGTTGCAGGCGACGGCGATCAGGATCGCGGTGGCGAGGGCAGTCAGCGTCATGTCGCTCACGCCACCCTGCGCGAGGCTCAGCACGAACGGATTGATGTCAGTCGTGCCGGTGATCGCTGCCAGCACGAATACACCTTTCTGACCGAAGGCGCCGCGCACCCAGGCGGATGCGATCGCCACCGTGACAAACAGCGCAGCGAAGGTCACCGCGGTACCGAGCTGCAGCGGGTTTCCTGCGCTGATTCTGTTCGGATCACCTGACGGATCCTTCGCACGTCGCGACCATTGCGTCAGGCCGATCGCGAGCGACAGCCCGAACAGCACACCGAGCGCTGGCAGCAACGTCACTGCCAGCCGGGTGTTGAATATCGCAACGATCACATCCACGCGCAGATACATCATCGACGTGGCGATCACGATGCCGGCGGCCACGTCCGTGCGAGCACTGCCGGCCTCCTTCTGCCGGCGCGCCAGCGTGACGGTGGTCGCGGTCGAGGAGTAGATACCGCCAAGAATGGAGGGCAACAGCGCGCCTGACTTCGGCAGGTATCGTTGCAGCAGGTAGCTGGCATACGACAGGGTCGAAATCGCGACCAAGGCCAGCCACACATTGAACGGTGCGAGCGGCGTGAAGGCGACAACCGGATGATTGGGCAGCAGCGGCAGCACGATGCCGGCAAGGATCAGGAATTTGCCGAGGGTGAAGGCCTCGTCCGGATCGATCTTCTGTACCAGCCGATGCAGCGCTTCGCGGCCCTCGAACAGCATGACGGCGATCACCGCGGCGCTCACCACGATCCAGGCCGGCTGCCGCAATGCCAGCGGGCCGAAGGCATAGGCCAGCAGGTTGGCGGTCGGAATCATCAGGCTCGGAGGCCCGTCGTCCGCATCGCAGGCGGCACGCACCAGCGCGAACAGACAGATCGCAACCGCGCCCATGCCAACCACATAGGGAAGCAGCGTGTGACTGTCCACCAGGAACAGCATCGCGCCCAGGGCCGCCAACAGCGGAAAGGTGCGAATGCCTCCGGGGCTGGTGCGCCGCTCGCGCTTGTAGATCCCTTCGAAGGCCAGCCCCATGAACACGGCCAGTCCGATGGCCAGTCCCAGCCGGCCGGCGACTTCGATCGGTGCCAGATTGTCCAGCATGCCTGTTGTCCTTGTTGTAGTGCGGATTATCGCAGCGTCAGCGGTTTTTCATACCCCGTCAGTTCCAGATAGCCGCGCCCCACGGGCTGACCACGCTCGCTGGCGCGCACTGCACCTTCCCAGTAGATGGCGCCAGTGGACAGGCGTGTGTCGTTCTCCTGATCGTCCATCAGCGGCGCAAGCTCCAGCGTGCGCTCACCGGCCTGAAGCCGCCAGCTCACCGGATAGCTCACGCCGGTGCGCGGCGAGCGCCATTGACGCAGTGGCTTGAAGTCGAGTTGATCGGCCGTGAGGCGCTGGGTGTGGCCGGCGGCGTCGCGTTCGCTACCGGCGCTCCAGTAGGTGTGTCCCTCCTGATCCCGGATGCGAAACGCCATCAGTGCGCCTCCGTCATCCAGGTTCAATCCAGTCCAGTCCCAGCCAACGGCGGCCGGATCCAGAGGCTGACTGGACCACTCGTGATCCAGCCAGGCAAGGCCACTGACAGCCGAGCGCTGACCGGAGCGGGTGACCGAGCCCGCCACGTGCAGCTGCGGCTCGCTGTAGTAGTAGCTGGCGCTCGCTTCGGCGGGCCCTTTCTGGCTGTAACCGTCCTGGCCGTTGAGCATCGGTGGCTGCGTGACGGCCAGTGTCAGATCGAGCGCGAACTCATCTGCCGCGATGCTCGTGTGATAGATGTTGTTGGAGCGCTCCAGACGCCAGTCATCCACCCAGACCCGGGTCTGACCGCTCTGTGCTTGCGCCAGTCCCATGCCCGCGCGCCGCACACGCTGGTCCTGCCACAGGCGCCCGCGCTTGGCATCACTGAGCGCACAGTGCGCGATCAGGATCTGATCGGTCGCGAAGGCACTGGGATTCGCTCCCGCTCCCACGACGCGCGTACGAAAAAAGGTGATCTGAAAGCCGAGCGGCTCGTTATCGGGTGCCGTCAGCCAACCGGTGATGTACCACCACTCGATACCAAAGGCGTCGTGGCTGCCAAGATCGCGCGGGAACTCGAGCCTGGCACCGGCCGTCACGGGCGCCAGAGCGGGCGGTTGCTCGGGCTGCTGCGCGCACAACAGCCCGCATAGTCCGATCGCAGCCGCCGAGAGCCACCCGATCGGGCGCACGCTCACCAGTCCTCGCGCACCGCGCGCACCGCGTCCTGACCCATGGCCGCCCGTCCGCTCCACACCGCAGTCAGGGCGGAAGCCGCGATCAGCGCGAGGCTGAGCACCGCAAGCTGCGTCCACGGCACGCGCAGGTCGATACTCCAGTTGAAGGACTGACGGTTGATCACGTAGACCAGGATCAGGCTCAAGCCCAGACCCAGCAGCAGTCCATAGGCGGCCGACAGTGCACTCATGATGACGCCTTCACTGGCCAGCATTGCGAGCACCTGCCGGCGCAGCATGCCGACGTGTCGCAACATGCCAAACTGCGCGCGCCGGGCAAGTGCCGTGGAGCTGGCGGCAAGGCCCACACCGGCCAGTCCAATCGCCACCGCGATGATTTCGAGCGCATAGGTAATCGCGAACGCGCGATCGAACAGCATCAGCGAACGATCGCGCAGCTGCGCGCTGGCGATCAGCTCGATCGCATCGCCGGTCCCCAGCGCCCGGCGGATCGATGCCGTCAGTGTCGCTTCGTCCGCCTCCGGGCGTCGCCAGATGGCGGCCT
>DATMRM010000493.1:0-4148 GCA_035566155.1 Steroidobacteraceae bacterium
CTGGGGACTGCGCGCCCGAACCCTCAAGTCATTCATTTTGCTTCCGCTGCTGCTCGCAGCGCCGTGCGCACTGCTTGCCCAAACACCCGCAGCACCGAGCGCCCCCGAATTCCTTGCCGACGGCCTGTCCATCAGGCCACAGAACGGCCAGGCCCCGCAGCAGCAGGTCACCGATCGGACTGAGTGCGAGGCTTGGTCCAAAGGTCAGACCGGCTTCGATATCACGCAGCCCACGGGTGGTGTCGCTCCCAGCGATTACACATCGCGCCGCGAACAATTCAATCGGGCGATGACTGCCTGTCTCGAAGCTCGTGGCTACGCGGTGCGTATTGCGGCACCCGTCACGCCGCCAGCTTCCGCGGCACCGCGTTACAGCGTTCCGGCGCCGGCAGCCCCGACGTATGTGACGCACTACTCGCCCCCAGAGCCGACGCTCAAGTACCACCCGTTCTCGGTATCGATCAGCGGCGGCTGGAACATCACGACCGGGACTGTGAATCAGAACTATGACGACGGCGGGCTCGGCGCACTGGCGTTCAGTCTCTTCCCTGCGGAATCACTGCCGATCGGTCTTCGGTTGGACGGCAGCTACTCATGGTTCGGCGCGCGCGATCAGTTTCTGATCGCGAACAATGCGCAGCTCGGACATCAGGAAGTGTACGGCGCAGATGCCGACCTGCAGTTCAATCTGGGTCCGCATACGGCCCGCTCGCAGCTGTACCTGTTTGGCGGCGCCGGCTGGTACCGTGAGCGTACCACGCTGCATCAGGTCTCCGCGGTGAATGGCACCATTTGCGGCTTTTTCTTCTGCGGATCTAGTGATTTCTTCGCGATTACCGGCACCGCACGCGCGACGACTCCGTGGCGCGACTCATGGAACGCGGGATTGGGTTGGGAAATTGCCATGTCGGATGTGTCCAGCTTCTTCGTCGAAGCTCGCTACCGGCAGATAGGACCTAACGACAGCAAGGAAGCTTTCGTGCCGATTCAAGCGGGGTTCCGGTTCTAGTCAAGCAGTCAGCCGACGCGGCTGCACAGAGCAGGACGGGCTCTCATGGCGCTCATTGCCTGTCGGGAGTGCACTCACGACATTTCGGACAAGGCTTCGCGTTGCCCGCACTGCGGCGCACCGGCCTCGATGTCCGCCGCGCGCAGGCGCCGCCTCAGGCGCATCGCCTATGCGCTGCTGGCGGTACTCGTCGTCGCCTGGGGCGGGCTCACGGCACTGTGGCTGAGCGGGCGCATCACCTCGCCTTCACAGATCGCTGACCTGTTTCGTTCGCACGATGGCGGCGTCCATGCGATCGGCCCGCCCGCCAGTGCACCCAGCGCCGCGCCTATCGCACGCACCGCGCCGGACTCAGCGCCACAGTCGGTGTATCAGACCTCGGCGGAACAGCTCTATCAGGACTACAACGCCAACGCGGTGGCAACGCAGAGCCGGATCGGCAGCAGTCGCGTGCGCATCACCGGCAGTGTCGCTGATATCAATCAGGATTCGGTGGGACATCCGATCCTCGCGCTGTGGACCAGCTCAGATGCCCGGGTGGACATGGTCCTGAATGACGATCAGCGTGCCGCAGTGGCGCAACTCTCCAAGGGCGATGCGGTGGACATCCAGTGTGATCACATGCTGCGCATCGCCTCCGCGCCTCACGGTAGCGACTGCGCTCTGGCGCTCATCGACGCGGACGCCCGACAGGTGTATCTGGCGGTGTTCCTTTCCAGCAGTAGCGGCAGCGCGCCCGCCTACGTCGTCGGACCGATGCCGCAGGGCTTCTGCCTGTCGCGCCAAGACAGCCTGTCCGCGCAGCTCAACGCCAACCCGAAATCCGACCACATTGCATCCAGAGACTGCACCGCGACCGCACGCGAACGTATTGCGCTCGACGGCTGTCATTTGAGCACCACGATGTCTGCGATACCGGAGGTACCCGGCGCACACCTGTGGAAATACGACTGCGGTGCAACCACCGTCCTGACGGCACGCAAATCCAAGGAAAGCGAGCAGGCTTCGCCGCGACGCAAATCCAGTGACGCCGCTGAGAGCGAGCTGGCGGCCGACGCAGAACAGGATTTCACCGCGAAGGACGCGCCCAAATCAGCGTCGTCGGTTCCTCCAGTGGCTCCGGTGGTTGCTGAATCATCGCCATCGCCATCGACACCGCCGCAGACCACCGTGCCTCCAAACGCGGCTGCCGCGTCTACAGCCACAGCCACCTCACCTTCGCCCACTACGCCTGCAGCGACGTCCACTGCTGCCACACCTGCTCCTGTTGCGTCCGCTGCGCAGCCGGATGATCTGGGCAGCGTCCGTGCGACCGATCCCGGTGCGGCCGATCACATCGTCTCCTACTGCAATGCCGCCACTGCGTCCGCCACCGATCGTGCATCGGTGTCTGCCGGCTGCCGGCACGCAGAGGCCGGAGCCTGGACCCGGCTCGTGCTCAACAACGAATTTCCGACGATGGATGATGCGATCCGTCGCAAGTGCAACGAGCCGCCGTTTCCCGACAGCTACGTTGCCAAGGAGTCTTGCGCCAAATATCAGCTGCACGTCAATTGAGGGTACGCGCTATGCGACCTTGCGTGCGGGCTGAACGTAGCAGCCCCGCCGCCGCCACGACCGCAAATGCGGCGGTCGTGGCGCCCCGAAACGCTTCAAACTACCACCACCAGAGGTGGTACCAGGGCTTCTTGACGCTGTCCTTCGATGGTTGTTGCTTCTGGTTCTCCATCGTGTTGTTGGCCAACGTCTGAGCGCTCACACCCGGGGTGCGCAAGTCCTGCGGGTGCGTTACGTCGGAATGGAGGGATCTGTCACTCGGGCTGTGCGCGCTATTCATGGCGGTCAGAGTTCGACTGTCGTTCGTTGCTGCGCCTCGATTACTGTCGCTGTACCTCATATCCTCGCTCTGACGACTGCTAACACCATTGCGAAGATCGCCATGCTCCGCCGCACGCAGGTCCTGATGATCCGCCCGGAGGTCGCCCCTGTCCGCTCGAATATCCGCACGATCCTTTGCAACATCCCTACGATCGGCCTGAATGTCTGCCTTGTCATGCTGGATGTCGGCCTGCTCGTTCACGCCATTGCGCTGCTTGGCATAGTCGTTGCGCAGATCGCGCTGGTCGGAGCGTATATCGGTGCGGTCCTTGGCGATGTCGCTGCGATCCGCCCGGAGGTCGGCCTGGTCACGAGCAACGTCGCGGCGATCGCTCGTTGCACGCGCCGCGTCGTCACCGCGCAGGTCACGCTGGTCAGAACGAATATCCGCGCGATCCTTTGCAACATTCTTACGATCGGCCTGAATATCTGCCTTGTCATGCTGGATGTCGGCCTGCTCGTTCACCCCATTGCGCTGCTTCGCATAGTCGTTGCGCAGATCGCGCTGGTCGGCGCGAATGTCTGCCCGATCCTTTGCAACATCCTTACGATCGGCCTGAATGTCGGCCTTATCGCGCTGAGCATCTGTGTCGCTCTTCCTTTGATCCTTCCTTTGATCCTTCCTTTGATCCTTCGTTTGATCGCGGTTCTGGTCAGGGGTTTGATCCTGGTCGGCGCGTGTTTCGGACGGAGCGGCGTTGAGCACGGGCTTGCTTGCCTGCTGCACTGGCGGTACTCCCGGCAACGGCGTCTGCGGCTGCACTTGTGCTTGAGCGTTTGGATCCGCGGGCTGAACTTGCGCGGCGAAGGCCGCCGACAGTGTCCCGGCAAGAATTGAACTGACACTAATTGCAACTAGGTTGGGATGCCTCATGGTGCTTCCTCCTTTCCAGTGTTCCAATAACCTAACTGGCTGTTCCTAACAATTGGCCCTTGATTGGCCCTTGAGATTGGCCCTTGAGATTGGCCCTTGAGCGAGCAATCTGGGTATCCAGATTCACTAGTCGCTAGTGGCTCTGCCTTTCAGCATCGGCGGGCAGGTCAGCCCTATCCGGAGGGTCACGATCAGCTCTTGCTGCACGTCGCTGAGTGACGCGTTCCTGGTCGGCCATCCCGCTTACGACGGCGAAGAAGCGCTTGTAGAATTCAGCGTCATGAATCGTCTCGCGCCGCACCGTCCCGAGTACTTCGGCCGAGCCCGAGGGCATGGTCAGCGTCGCCGGACCCACGCCCATGCTCGTCGTTTGTTTCATCTTCTGCA
>DATMRM010000494.1:0-10783 GCA_035566155.1 Steroidobacteraceae bacterium
ACGCAGACCCACCTGATGGATGAACTCAAGAAGGTCAAACGTGTGATCGCGCGGGTGATGCCCGACGCGCCGCACGAAGTGTTGCTGATACTGGATGCGAATCAGGGACAGAATGCGCTGGCGCAGGCACAGCAGTTTCACGAAGCCCTGGGGGTGACCGGCCTGGTGCTCACCAAACTCGATGGCACCGCCAAGGGCGGGATCGTCGTGGCGATCGCCCGTTCGCTGAGAATTCCGATCCGCTTCATCGGCATCGGCGAGAAGTCCGAAGATTTTGGAGTGTTCAACGCCAGCGCCTTTGCCAGCGCCCTGGTCGATGGTTCGGAGGCCGGCGCTTCGTGATCCGCTTCGAGCGCGTCAGCAAGCGTTACCCCAACGGGCGCGAAGCCCTCTGCGAGGTGAGCTTCGAAATCGCCGATGGCGAAATGGTGTTTCTGACCGGCCGTTCCGGCGCCGGCAAGAGCACCGTCCTGAAACTGATCGCGTTGCTGGAGCGTCCCTCGCGTGGCCAGGTGATCGTCAACGGTGACAGCACCGCGAGACTGCCGTTGCGACGCGTACCGATGTATCGCCGGCGCATCGGCGTCGTATTCCAGGAGCATCGTCTGTTGATGGATCGGCCGGTATTCGACAATGTCGCGTTACCGCTGGTGGTCGCAGACACATCGTTTCGCGAAATGGAAAAACGCGTGCGCGCCGCACTCGACCAGGTTGGCTTGCTCGGCAAGGAGCGCATGGCACCGCAGGAGCTGTCGGTGGGCGAACAGCAGCGTGTCGGCATCGCGCGCGCGATCATCAGCAAGCCGCCGCTGCTGGTAGCGGATGAGCCAACCGGCAATCTCGATGCCACGTTGGCGGCGGAGGTGATGGGGCTGTTCAAGCGCTTCAACGAAGTCGGGGTCACTGTGATCGTCGCGACCCACGACCTGCACCTGGTACAGGAATCGGGTAAGCGCGAGATCGTACTCGACGAGGGCCGAGTGCTTTGACGATGGCCAATCCACTGGCCAATTGGGTCTCACGCCACGGACACGCACTCTTTTCCAGTGCCGGACACCTGGTGCGTCACGGTGTACCCACGTTGCTCACGGTCGGTGTGATGGGTCTGGCATTGTCGCTTCCCCTGGCGCTGCAGGTGCTCGTCAGCAACGTGCGCGATGCGACCGGCGATTTTTCCGGGGCAGTGGGCATGTCGATCTACTTCAAGACCGACGTCCCACCGCAGAAGGTACAGCAGCTCGCCAAGACCGCGGCTGATCGAGCCGGTGTCGCCAGTGTGACGCTGGTCACGGCGGCGCAGGCCCTGGAAGAATTTCGCACTCAGTCCGGATTCGGCGCAGCGCTGGATGCGCTCACTGACAACCCACTGCCCAACGTGCTGACGATCCGGCCCACGCCCTTCAGTTCAACCCCTGAGAGACTGACCGCGTTGCGCGATTATTTTGGCAGCTGGCCGGAAGTGGACTCGGTGCAGCTCGACAGCGACTGGGCGCTGCGCTTCGGTGCGATCCTGGAATTGCTGCGCAGGACGGTGCTGATCGCCGCCGCGCTGCTAGGAACCGGTGTGGTGGCAGTCGTCGGCAACACCATCCGACTCGAGATCCTCAATCGCCGCTCCGAGATCGAGGTCACCAAGCTGGTGGGCGGCACGAATGCGTTCGTACGCCGGCCGTTCCTGTACGCCGGAGCTCTGTATGGCATCGCCGCCGGCGCGATGGCGTGGGCCATCGTCGGCTTGGCACGCATGTGGCTCGCGCCGGCCGCAGCGCATCTGGCTTCCGCCTACGGCAGCCACTTCGCGCTGCGCGGACCGGACGCACGCGAGTTGCAAGTGCTGTTGGGCGCGGGCGTGGCGCTGGGATGGGTGGGTGCCTGGATTGCCGCCGCGCGGCAACTGGCGCGCATTGAGCCGCGTGCGAGCTGAAGAGTTGGCGGGCCCTTGGATTGCGTAAAGGCGACCCCATGCATGGGGAATTGCGTCGCGGCTGCCAGCCTGATCGAGCTGCCGATGATGATCGGCTCCCCAGGGGAGCCGATAAACCATTGACAGGGATGCATAAATATATGGCCCGCAGGCCCTTAGCACTCTGGCGATCAGAGTGCTAAAATTACGTCCGGAACTGGAGGTGCGTGAACCCATGAGTGCTCAAACTGCGCTGGTTGCCCATAGCCCCGGGCTGGCTGGTTTGGCTCTGGCCGGTCCGATCGGGAGTTTTGACGCCTACCTGGAAAGGGTGGGCCGGATTCCTGTGCTCACGCGAGATGCGGAGCAGGAGCTCGCTCAGCGGTTTCGCCGCGACAATGACCTGGATGCGGCGCGCCAGCTGGTGCTCTCGCACCTGCGATTTGTCGTTCACATCGCCCGTGGCTATCAGGGCTACGGACTGCCGATGAACGACCTGGTACAGGAAGGAAACATCGGCCTGATGAAAGCCGTCAAACGCTTCGACCCGAGCGTAGGCGTGCGTCTGGTGTCTTTCGCCGTGCACTGGATCCGCGCCGAGATCCATGAGTACGTGCTGCGCAACTGGCGGTTGGTGAAGGTGGCCACGACCAAGGCACAGCGCAAGCTGTTCTTCAACCTGCGGCGCATGAAGAAGAACCTGACTTGGCTGAGCGCCGCGGAAACCAAGGCCGTGGCTCAGGACCTTGGGGTCTCGAGCGCGGAAGTGTCCGAGATGGAGCGCCGTCTGTCCGCCCGGGATCTGTCATTTGATGTGACGGCCGAATCCGATGAAGACGACGGCTACGGCCCTGCCTCGTATCTGCCGGCGGCGGACGCCGATCCAGCGGAACAGGTGGAAGACGAAGAGTGGAGCAGCTCGAACCACGACCAGCTGGCCGCGGCCATGCAACGGCTGGACGAGCGCAGCCGGTCGATTCTCCAACGTCGCTGGATGAACGACGACAAGGCCACTCTGCACGAGCTGGCGGACGAGTACGGCGTGTCGGCCGAACGTATCCGTCAGATCGAGGCGGGAGCGATCGCCAAGCTCAAGGGGCTGCTACCCGCACCCGTGTAAGGCCGGTCCTTGGTTGCTATTTGACGGCGCGCGCGAACCAGATTTCCACGCGCCGGTTTTCGATCCTGCCCTCGGGCGTCCCATTGCTGGCGAGCGCATCGTTGGCTCCAGCGCCACGCTGCTGCAGCCGCGCAGCGGAAATTCCCTGTGCCGTGAAGCAGTCATACAGCGCCTTGGCGCGGGCAGCAGAAAAACTCTGGTTGGCACTTTCACCGCCGAGGCTATCCGTGTACACCGAGATTTGCGCCCCCAGCATTCGTCGGCGTTTCAGCAGCCGCAGCGCCGCACTCACTGGCAACGCGCGACGGGCATCGGCCTTGAGCGCCGTGCCGTCCGCCTCGAAGACCCACGAGGTGGAGAACCTCAGCGTGAGGTGGTCATCTGCTCGCAGTATCGCCACTGCGCTGTTGGGCGGCAGGTCCATCAGCCAGTCGTGCAGCAGGCTTTCGGCATGATCCAGCTCGCGCTGTTGCGCACGACTGACCTGGCCGTGCGCAATCCGTGGCGCCATCGTACATAACGCAATGACCACCACTATCCAGTACCGACATCGCTCGGGCATCATTTGCGCAATTCTATGAGATGAGGCCGCCCCATGAGCACTTCGACCAAGCCCGCCCCCGCTGCAGCCGCCGCTGCAGTTCCTACCGAAAGCGCCGTTGACTATCTGCGCCTGGACGAGGAACTCACCGAAGACGAACGCTTGGTCCGCGATTCCGTCGCGCGCCTGGTCGACCAGCGCGTGCTGCCGATCATCGGCGAATGCTTCGAGAACAGCCGTTTTCCGAAAGAGCTGCTGCCCTCGATTGCCGAACTCGGACTGCTCGGCTCGAGTCTGGAGGGCTACGGCTGCGCCGGCCTGAATGCGGTGTGCTACGGCCTGATCTGCCGCGAGCTGGAGCGCGGCGACAGCGCGCTGCGCAGCTTCGTCTCGGTGCAGTCGAGCCTGTGCATGTACCCGATTCATGCCTACGGCAGCGAGGTCCAGAAGCAGAAATGGCTGCCGCGCATGGCAAAGGGCGAAGTCGTGGCCTGTTTTGGCCTGACTGAGGCGCACGGCGGCTCGGATCCGGCCAACATGAAGACCCACGCCAAGCGCTCGGCCGATGGCTGGGTGCTGAATGGCTCGAAGATGTGGATCACCAACGGCTACATTGCCGATCTCGCCGTGGTCTGGGCCCGCACGCCCGACGGCGTGCGAGGCTTTCTGGTGGAGCGCGGCACACGCGGCTTCACGTCGGAGGAGATCAAGCACAAGTTCAGTCTGCGTGCATCGGCCACGGGCGCCCTGTACTTCGATGATGTGCACCTGCCAGCCGATGCGATGCTGCCCGCCGGCATCGGCATCAAAGCCCCGCTATCCTGCCTGTCGCACGCGCGTTTCGGCATCTGCTGGGGTGCGATCGGCGCAGCGCAGGCCTGCATCGCCGAGGCGCTGGGTCATGTCGGCGAACGCGAACTGTTCGGCCGCACGCTCAACCACAATCAGGCGGTGCAGATCAGACTGGCCGAGATGGTGCGTCAGCTGGCCTTAGGTCAACTGCTGGCAATGCAACTGGCGCGCCTGAAGGACCGCGGGGAACTGACCCCGACGGCGGTTTCGCTGGCAAAGTGGAACAACTGTCGCATGGCGCTGGAGATCGCGCGTGACTGCCGCGATCTGCTCGGTGGCGCGGGTATCAGCAGCGAGCATGTGGCGATCCGGCACATGCTTAACCTGGAAAGCGTGATCACCTACGAGGGTACACAGACCATCCACCAGCTCTCCGTCGGTCGGGCAATTACGGGAATCTCAGCGTTCTAGCACCGACCGGAGTGTGATTGTCGCCACATCGGCGACATTAAGTCATCTGATTAGCGTCGCCGATCCGCGACAGAATGACAATAAAATCCCTGCGACATTATGGTGTTGCCGCAGCTTTGGAGATATTATGGCGTTCAGTTGCCGCGATTCGAAAGATTGCGGCAAAAATCGGACAGCCAGTGTTTCTGACGGATTTCGAGCAAGAAACTCAGGCGGTCGGGGTGGACACAGACCGCGGTGTGGCCGTTTTGAACCCACCGCAAGTGGTCAAAGCGCGAACTGACGCGCAGGTCCCGCACTTTCGGGACTGGCCCATTGGCCGGACGCTAAGGTCTGCATCGCGTTGAGCGTTCGCCCGTGACAGACCTGTGTCGTTTGAGGAAATTATAGAACCCCGTTATTTGCGGGGTTTTTTTTGGATAATGGCGGCGTGGATCGCCAACAGCTGCGAATCGCCGGACTAACCGGTGTTGAAATCACACTCGACATAGCCGGTGCCGGTAGTCGCAGTTTGGCGTTCATCATCGATTGGCACATCCGCCTGCTCGGCGCGCTCGCCTGGTTTCTGCTCGTCTCGGCGATCGGCATCTCCACGCACCTGAACGCCGCAACCAGGTCTGTGGCCGCCATCGTGATCGTGCCCGCGCTGGCAATCTACCTCCTGTATCACCCGATCCTGGAGATCTTCACTCGCGGTACGCCTGGCAAACGCATGGCCGGTGTGCGGATCGTGACGCGCCAAGGCGGAACCCCGTCGATGGGCGCGATGCTGATTCGGAACGTGTTTCGACTGATTGATTCGCTACCATTCCTTTACGTCGCGGGACTCGTCTGCTGCCTTTTCAGCGCGCAACACGTGCGCATCGGCGACATGGCCGCCGGCACACTGCTGATATTGAGCGACGTCGAATCCGAGGCATCGCTCGGCAGGCTCAGCGCACAACTCACCGGGAGCAAGCTGGCTCCGAATGTCATCGAAATAGTCAATGAGTTGCTGCGACGCTGGCACCTGCTCGATACCATCCGGCGCGACAAGGTCGCGCGACTGGTGCTGGGCAGCGCCGATACCTCGTTGACGGCCGAGGCATTGGCACCGCTCGGCGATGCGGAACTGTACCGGCGGCTCAAGGCGTTGTATGGAACCTGAGGCTCAGGCTGCCGTCTGGATGAAGTCGCGAGCGGCCGTCTGGTCGCAATGGATCGCGCAGTCACAGTCGCCCTCGCGACAGCTGACTGTGGAACAGGCGCACCATCGCGTTGAGCGCTATCGAGCGATCGCGCGCGATTTGACGATCGCCCGCAAGCTCGCCCCACGCAGTGCCGCCACCACTGCGCTCGAATCGCTCTACCGGTCGTCCCATTTGCGCATCGACGCCGCCGCACGACACAGCGTTTCGAGCCTGTTGCGCCTGTTCGGCGATGAAATCCCCGAAGTCATCGCAACGCTGCGCCCGACTATTCTTTGGCTGGCGCTGCTGATGCTGGTCGGAGCCCTGACCGGCGGATGGTTGATCTCGACCTATCCGGACCTGATCAGCCTGATTGCCAGTCAGGAAATGATCAACAAGGTTCAGCACGGTGAGTTATGGACCGACAATCTGCTCAGTGTGACGCCGCCCGCGCTGCTGTCCGTCACAATCCTGTCGAACAACATCTTCGTCAGCATCACTGCGTTCTGCGCCGGTGTGCTGTTCGGATTGGGCGCCTTCTATATCGTGGCTTTCAACGGCCTGATGCTCGGCGCGATGTTCGCCTTCACTCATCAGTACGGGATGGATGGCGCACTGCTGAGGTTCGTGAGCGCACATGGACTGGTCGAACTGTCGGTGATCTGCGTCGCCGGCGCGGCTGGGGTTGCATTGGGAGAGTCGCTGATCAGGCCGACGTTGCCCACGCGACTCGAATCATTTCAATTTGCCGCCAGCCGCGTCGGTCGGGTGTTGCTGGCCTGCGCGATTCTGCTCATCGGCTGCGGCCTGATCGAAGGCTTCATTTCACCGAATCCGGGCGTGCCATTCCTCTCGCGCATCGTCATCGGGATATGCTGGTGGGTGTTGATGCTGCTGTTCCTGAGCGGCCGCTTGTTCCGTCAGAGGCAAGCTAAATCCGTCGTCGCTGACGCATCGTCCAATACGCATTCAATACCGCCCGGTCCAATCGCTCAGGTGTAGCCAGCACCGCTGCGGCTCCGAGTGCGCGCAGCGACATGACGTTCTGGCGCAGCGTGTTGCTGTACTCCTGCGCTGCCAATGAGCGGTAGACATCGAGCTCGTAAGTCGCGCGTGCGCTGCCGAGTGCCTGCACACGAGGGCTGGCAACGCCAGCTACGAACGGCAGGTGCTTAGGCAACAACAACCGCAGGGCGGTGCGCAATTCTCCTGTCATCGAGGCATCGTCCAGATCGGTCAGCAATACCACCAGGCAGCGCTGATGTGCCAATGAGCGGATACGCACTGCCGCCAGCGCCGGGTTCGAATCCACCGGCTGAACTGACATGTCACTCAACACCGCCCGCACGCGCGTCACTGCGGCCTCCCCGTGACTTGGCGCCAGCGCCGCCAGCGGGCGCTCCGCGTACACCACGAGGCCGACCCGGTCATCGAGACTGGCCGCACGCTGTGCCAGCCGCGCGGCAACATTGGCGTACAAGGCCAGGCGATCTGTGTCACCGGCGGCCAGAGCGCTGGCCCGACCGGCATCCACAGCGAGCACGATATCGAGTTGCTGGTCTTCGGAGAAATCGCGGCTGATCAGGCGTCGCGAGCGAGCGCTGGCCTTCCAGTCGATCGCGCGCGGCGGATCCCCCTGCTGATATTCGCGCAGCTGCTGCACTTCAGCGCCGGATCCCATGCGCTGCTGCCCCTCGAGTCCGGCGAGGCGGCCGATGCCCGGCATGCGATCCGGCTCGCGCAGAATCTCGGGTACCACCCGAATCCCACCGGCTGCCTTCAGCACTTGTGGCCACCACGCCAGGCCCAGGACACCGCCAATGCGAATCCGCATCGCAGGCCATGGATAGATGCCCAGCCGGCGTGCCGTCGCCACCGCGGCGCTCGCCGTGCTGCGCTCGGCCGCAGCGCTGATCGTGCGTATCGAACGATCCATTGAGATTTCCGGCGCACCACCCGGGGCCAGTTCCAACGTCAGCGCGCGTGCGAGCCGATGTCCGATCAGAAAGTGAATGGCAGTGGCGCGACCTAGAAACCAGCGTGGCGGAGCATTGATTTGGAGCTCAGGCGCCGCACGGCTCGCCATCCACCTTTCGTATGCCAGCCCCAGCAACAATAGCGCCGCCGGCAGATACCAGAATCGCGCCAATTCGAATTCACCGCTCCAGTCGCCAGCGATCGCAACCAACCCGGTGAGTAGCAGCAGAATCAGCGCATTCTGACGTAACGCCATGGCGGTCTCGTCAGCGCGGCACCGCAACCTGCTCGAGCAATCGCCTGGCGATGTCCGATTCGGCGCTCCCTTCGAGCAACGCCTCGCTCGATAACATCAGCCGGTGCGGCAACACCTGCGGCACCACCGCCTTCACGTCATCCGGCGTGACGAATTGCCCGCCGCGCAGCCCCGCCTCGATACGCGCGGCGCGCAGCAAAGCCAGCGCCCCGCGGGTCGACAGTCCAAGAGTCAGCGCCGTATGTTCGCGCGACGCCTTGGCGAGACTCAGCACATACTCCGCCAGCTCCGGAGCGACGTGGATCGCATCGGCCGCCTGCCGCGCGGCGAGCAGCAGCTCAGGCGTGATGATCACGGGCGCATGCACGCTGCCAGTCGCGGTCGCCGGCTCTGCGACGATCGTGCCGTAGCGATTGAGAACCTGTAGTTCGTGCTCGTGTGTCGGATACGACAGATCAATGCGCAACATGAAGCGATCGAGCTGCGATTCGGGCAACGGATAGGTGCCTTCGAAGTCGCGAGGATTCTGCGTGGCGACCACCAGGAAGTTGGTAGGCAGCCGATAGAGCTTGCGCTCCACCGAGACCTGCCGTTCCTCCATGGCCTCCAGCAGCGCCGATTGGGTCTTGGGACCGGCGCGATTGATCTCGTCGAACAGCAACACTTCCGTGAACAGCGGCCCCGGGCGAAAACTGAATTCGTTGCGGGTATTGTCGAACACGTGCACACCGATGATGTCTGACGGCATCAGATCGGCGGTGCCCTGTACGCGTTTGAAGCTGCCACCGAGTGCCGCCGCCAGCGTCTTGCTCAGCAAGGTCTTGCCGAGACCCGGCGCACCCTGAATCAGCACATGACCGCGCGCGACAATCGCGATGACGATCGAGTGAATGACGCCTTCCAGGCCGATCACGGTCGCGTTGAGCGAGCGCTGCAGCGCCTGCTCCAGATCCTGCAGAGGCGTACTCATGCCAGTTTTCCTTGTAAGTCGGTCAACAGATTTTGCAGCTGGGTGAGATCGACACGCTGCTCGGCACACATCCGCGCATACAGGCCCTGCAGCAGCGCGCGCTGCGCATTCGGAACCGCCGCCTGCGTTACAAGCCACGCCCAGAGTGGCTGTCCGTTTTCCGTCAGACTCAGCCGTCGACGTAGCCCATTGAAGAAATTCTCGAACAGCCGCCGGGCCGCATCCTCCCGTGTGACGGCATTGGAATAGAAGCGGCCACTGGCGTCGAGCAGGACGGTTTCATCCACCGGGCACCAGGGACTGAAGGTACTGCGCAGCGGCAGCGGACCGAGCACGAACGCCAACCACAACAGCACGATCCACCAAAGAGTGTGATGCAAACGCGGATCGGCAAAGAAGGCATGGGCATCGTATTCATCGCTCAGGCCCTGGTGAGCGTCGTCGAAGACAACCTGACCGCGTGGCGCGCGTGACCAGCCGATAATATTGGCCAGCAATCGCGCGTTGTCCGCATGATCGATCTCGTGGTTGGCGAACGCACTCGCGACGCTCAACACGATCAGCTGTCCGTGGCCATGAGGAGAGACCCACAAAGCCGGGTCCTGACTATCCGTGCGCTGCATGAGCGCCAGCGGCATGTGAAATCCCTCGGGGGTGGCAAGCCAGCGGGCCGATGGCATGTCAGAGCTTGCATGCAGACTGTGCACTTGTGCCATCAAGGGATGCACGCCGCGTGGCTCGAGCGTGACATCGGTCTTGCTCAGCAACTGTGTCAGTTCCGACCGTCGGGGCTTTTCCTTCTCCTGGGGTACCGTGGCGAAGCCGAGTTGAGTCAGTCTTAGCAATTCCGGCAGGAACCCGGGTTCGTTTCCAAACCCCGCCGGGTAGCCCATCGACCAGTTAGGCGTATCGTCCAGTGCGGCAAGCACCAGAGCGGTATTACCGGCCCCGATCCAGCTCATCAGCGGCGCCCACTCGTCGTTGCGGATCAGAGTACGGTGAGGCATCACCGTGATCAACACATTGCCGGTGTTGCTGCTGGCTGCGCGATTGAGCTGGGCATAGCGCTGACGCAGACTCGTGACCGGAACTGCCTCGGCCGTGAGCCAACGCCAGATCGCCTGTTCACCGTCGGCGCCGTTGTCGGTGCTCAAGGGCAACGACGGCTTGACGAAATCGGGTGGGGGCTTCGGCAGAAGAAAATCATAGAACAGCAGCAGAGCACCCAACGCCAGCAGCAGCGTCATCAGTCGCTGCTTCACGACGCGGCGCTCGATGCGGCCAGCAGTTGCGAGTACAACTCCCGGCCTTCGTGCAGGACGCGCTGGAGTTCGGGATCGTCGTTCACGAACGCGGCGGCGCGCCCGTAGACCTGCTGCTCGGCACGCAGTGAAATGCTTGCGAAACGCTGGCGCTGACCCTCGCCGTCGAACCCTGCCCGCGCGATCAGTTCCCGGTGCGTCAACGTACGATCGCCCGCCAGCCGGCCGCTGCGTTCCAGCGCCTGCACCAGCAGACGCAGCAGCAGCGCAGGACGCTCGGACAATGAAGTCGCATCCAGGGTGGCAAGCCCGGGCAGATCGC
>DATMRM010000495.1:0-2584 GCA_035566155.1 Steroidobacteraceae bacterium
TTGGCGTCGCCGAAGCGCGACGGGAAGATCGTGCACAGCTGAACTCCGTTGCGGGCACAGGCGTCGATGATGCGGTCGCAGCGGTCAAGAGTAATCTCGAGCGGTTTCTCCACCACGACGTGCTTCTTCGCCTGTGCCGCCGCCACGGCCGGCTCCATGTGAGCTCCGCTGGGAGTGGTGACGATCACGATATCCACGTCGTGCCGGGCCAGGACTGGTGTGAGCTCTGTATAAATGTCGCAGCGAAGTCCAACGCTCTCCGCGACTGCCCTGGCGTTTGCGAGACTGCGGCTGACCAGAGCCCGCAGGCGCGTTTGCGGCACCTCGAGCAGCGCCTTCGCGTGAAAGCGAGCGATCATCCCGCAACCAACGATGGCCACACCAAACGTGCGCATGGTGTCTAGAAATCGATTTTCAAGAGCGAGGCCGCGCGCCACAGATACTGCAAGCCGCTCAACGCCGTGGCGACCAGCATGGCCCAGATGAGGCAGCTTCTGGCAAGCGTCACGAGCTGCAGCCACTGGCCCGAAGCTTCCAGCGTGACGGCGTACAGGGCAATGAAGATACTACAAAGGGCAGCGCATTGCAGGACCATTTTGATCTTGCCGAGCCAATCGGCGCCGAAGCTGACCCCCTGGTTCTCGAGGAAGCTGCGCAGGCTCGTGATAATGAGCTCGCGCGCCACGATCAGTGTCACCATCCAGGGCTGCAGCCAGCCTTCTGCGTAACCCTGCGGCAGCAAGAAGATGTAGGCGCCGCCGATCAGCACCTTGTCGACCAGCGGATCGAGATTTCGCCCCAGTGTGCTCGTCAACCCTTGCTTGCGCGCCAGGTAGCCGTCGAGGCCGTCCGTCACCACAGCCACCGCAAAAACGAGCATGCACGATAGCCAACTGCTGTAGGCGATGAACACGAACAGGACGACCGCCAGCACCAGACGGGCGGCCGTCAGCTGGTTCGGCAGGTTAAACACCGAAGGCCGGGTGGGAGGCGGGACTGTCGCCATGCTCACCTCGCTGGGGCAATGGTCCTGGCAACCAGATCGTAACCGTCGGCGGCGGTTACCTTGACGCGCACGAGGTCGCCCGCGTGCAGCCGCTTGCTCTTGACGCGCACGAGGGCGTCGATCTCCGGGGCGTCGGCGTGGCTGCGCGCGAGTGCATGATTGGGCATTTCCGGGTCGGGACCGTCGACGAGCACCTCCAGCTCACGGCCGATCTGTTGCCGGGTCCAGGCGAAGGCAATTTCCTGCTGCGCTTCCATGAGCCGATTACGTCTCTGCAGCTTGACTTCCTCGGGCAGATGATCCGGCAACCGCGCCGCGGGTGTGCCCGGTTCGAGCGAGTAGGGGAAGACGCCGACCCGCTCGAAGCGCTGTGCCCTGGCGAACGCCAGCAACTCTTCAAACTCCGCGTCGCTTTCGCCCGGGAAGCCGACGATGAAGGTCGTACGCAATGTCAGGCCCGGCAGCGCGGCGCGCAGCTTGCCCAGCAATTGCTCGGTCTCCTCGCGGTTGACCTTGCGTTGCATGCGTTTGAGCATGCGGTCGTTGATATGCTGCAAGGGAAGATCGAGATACGGCAAGATCTTGTCGGCGCCGGCCAGCGTCTCAATGAGGTCATCAGTGAAGTGAATCGGATAGGCGTAGAGGATGCGAATCCACTCTAAGCCGTCGACGCGGTCGAGTTCGCGCAGCAGCTCGGCGAGCCGAACGCGGCCATAGAGATCCATGCCGTAATAGGTCGTGTCCTGAGCCACGATATTGAGTTCGCGCACGCCGTCCGCGGCGAGTTCGCGCGCTTCGCGAAGCACTTCTTCTATGGGCTTGGTGACATGCTTGCCACGCATGCCCGGGATCGCGCAGAAGGTACACAGCCGGTCGCAGCCCTCTGAGATTTTCAGATACGCATAGTGCCGCGGCGTGATCCGCAGCCGGGCCGTATCTTCCTGCGCCCGCACGGGAGCGGGCCGAAACAGACTGCGCTGTTCCAAGCGTTGCGAGAGCACGCGGTCGACCACCTGCGTGATTTCCTCGCGACCGAAGACGCCGACGATGTGATCGACTTCCGGCACCTCCGCGAGCAGGTCGTCCTTCTTGCGCTCGGCCAGACACCCGGCGACCACGACGGCGCCGACACGTCCCTGTTGCTTGAGCGCCAGCATCTCGCGAATGACGCCGAGCGATTCCTGCCGCGCCGGCTCGATAAAGCCACAGGTGTTCACCACCACGACGTCGGCGCCGTCCGCATCCGGCACGAGCGCGTAGCCCTCCTGTGCCAGCCGGCCGAGCATGCGCTCAGAATCGACGAGGTTTTTGGGACAGCCGAGACTGACGAAGGCGTAGGTTCCCTTCGGAGCATCCACCGGCGGAGCGGGTTTGGGTGTCAGGGGAAGTTGAATGACCGGCAAAGAGAGTGGACTCCCACGGTGCGCAAAGGGATGGAGACGATTCGAACACGCGAAAAGTGATTCTAGCGGTTTTTCAGCGAAGGCGTCAAGTAAGGCTCGGGATGGGTCATTAGTCATTCGTCATTGTCATTCCCACAGAAGTGGTCTGAGCCTGAAGCGTAAGCGAAGTCTTCAC
>DATMRM010000496.1:0-9096 GCA_035566155.1 Steroidobacteraceae bacterium
CGCAGAACTGACGTCTAGTTCAGCTCGATCAGCCCGCCGTTGAGCACGACGGCATCACGCCCGACGATGCGCGCGCGCAGATGCAGCCGGTCCGCACTGGCGCGCCAGATCTGAAATGCCACCGTCTCGCCCGGATACACCGGCGCGGTGAAACGCATCGCCATTGAGCGGATTCTGCTCGCGTCATAGCCGCAGCAGGCGTTGAGCACGGCATGAGCGGCCATGCCGAAAGTGCACAGCCCGTGCAGAATCGGACGCGAAAAGCCCGCTGCGCGGGCGACCTCCGGGTCGCAGTGCAGCGGGTTGTAGTCGCCGCTCAGGCGGTAGATGAGCGCCGATTGCGGCAGGGACGGCAATTCCAGTTCGATGTCGGGCTTGCTGTCAGGGACTGCCGGCAGGCTTTCCGGGCCCGGATCGCTGACGCCTGATACTGCGCTGAAGCCGCCGTCGCCGCGCAGAAACGCGATCTGCGTCGTGGTTGCCAGCGGCTCAGGGTTGCCCTTTTCGTAAATCACCCGCTCAATCGTCATCACAGCGCCCTTGCCGGCACCCTTGTCGGTCAGCGAGACGACCTTGTTGGTTGCCGTGAGCGTGGCTGCCGCGGGCAGCGGCCGGAACAGTCGGATGCGCTGCTCGCCGTGCACCAGCTTGACCCAGTCCACGCCCATCCCCTCGACCCGCCAGGCGGTGCCAGGGCCGCCGAGTATCGCCACCATCGATGGCACGGCGCGCAGATTTTTCTCGTAGACGAATGGCAGCTGCGAGGCATCCAGTGGATCCACACCTAAGCCGATGCCCAGCGCGTAGAGCATGGTGTCGCGCTGCGTATAGGAGTGGGTCGCGATCCCGAGATCCAGACTTTTGAGCTTTTGGTAGTCGAGCATGAGGCTGATTTCCTGTCCTGCACACTGCAGAACTTCATTCTAGTAGAACCTTCTCGGCGCCGTCTGATCGGACATAAGCAAAAACTTTCTGGGTTCCCGCACTCAATTCGCAACGCATCCTATTGCAACCACCGACGATGTGTCTTAACGTTCGCGCGCGTTGCGAGGTGTGGTACCGCTCGTGACGTCCAATGATGGCTGTCTGGACCACCGGAGGTGTGACAAGAAAGGCAATGAAGAACCGCAAAGCGTCCGCATCTAGCGAACCTGGGCCCCGTCTTCAACACGTTAACCAGTACCTCGAGAAGAATTTTCCCGATTTCTTCGCCGAAGCCCGTTTCCACGTCGGCAGCGACGACTACTTCCTCTACAGTCGCTTTGGCCAATACCTCGCCCGCTCCATTGAGAGCAACTGTGCATCGCCGGAGAAAATCCGTCGGGCGTTCACCGTCCTCAATAAGATGGCGCGCGTGTCCGCCAAGGATCCGGCCGTGCGCCGGATGCTGGTCACGGGACCGCTGGAGCAGATCATTGATCACCCGAAAGCCCGGGCACTGGCCCGCAAGCGTCTATCTACGGTCGCGCAGGGCTATCTCGAAGGCTTGTGCGAATAGAATAAGCGCCGCGGCGGCGGGTTGACGATGGGTCCGCTGCCACGCGTGCACTAGCTGCCGGGGGTTCGCTGCCTGTGGGCTCGCCATCCGCCTTCGAGATCCTTAATTTCTGGTTCGGACCGCGCCCGTACCCCCTGGCGCAGGTCCAGCAGCATATGCGGCTGTGGTTCGGCGAACCTGACGCTCCGGAACTCACGCCCCAGACCGACGAGCTGATTCGTGAGCGCTTCGGCGAGCTGACGCGGGCGGCGGCCGCCGGCAGTTTGAGCCACTGGGAAGCCGGGCCACGCCGACGACTGGCGCTGATCCTGCTGCTCGATCAGTTCCCGCGCAATATATTCCGCGGCACGGCGCGCGCGTTTGCACAGGACCGGCTGGCGCTGTCGCTCACGCTGACCGGAATGCAGTTGGGTGCGGACGCCACGCTCGACCCGGTCGAGCGCATCTTCTTCTATATGCCTCTGGTGCATGCCGAGGATCCGGACGTACAGGAAGAGGGTGTCGCGGCTTTCCGTCGTCTGCGCACCGAGGCGCCGTCCGAGATGTGCGAGATCTTCGAGGCCAGTCTCGCCTCCGCGCTCGAGCACCGTGACCTCATCGCGCGCTTTGGCCGCTTTCCGCATCGCAATCGCTCGCTCGGGCGTGAGACCACCGCCGATGAGTCCTCCTGGCTGGCCGCTCACAGCAAGAGCTTCGGCCAGTAACGCCACCCCGACGTCGTCAGCGCGGCTGGAGATCGCCCCACACCGCCCGAGCGGTGTCCACCACCAGCTTCAGTTTGCGGCCCTGCATCTCGACCGCCAGGTCGTTGCCGTGGACAGTGCTCGAGAATCCGCATTGCGGTGACAGACACATCTGTTCCAGCGGCAGGAACTGAGCCGCTTCGTCGATGCGCCGGCGCAACTCATCTTCAGTTTCCAGCTTGTTGAGCTTGGTGGTGACCAGCCCGAGCACGACTCTCTTGCCGCGCGGTACATGCCGCAGCGGCGCGAAATCCCCTGAGCGAGCGTCGTCGTACTCGAGAAAATACCCGTCCACTTTGAGTTCGTTGAACAGCACCCGAGCCACCGGCTCGTAGCCGCCCTCCGCCACCCACGAACTGCGAAAGTTGCCACGGCACAGATGTACACATACTTTCATCTCGGGCGGGCGGCGCGCGATCGCCGCGTTGATGAGCCGTGCGTAACGCAGCGGTAGCTCATCCGGATCGTCGCCACGGGAACGCGCCGCCTCGCGCTGCCGGGCGTCGCATAGATAGGCAAGGTTGGTGTCGTCGAGTTGCAGATAGCGGCAACCGGCCGACGCGAGATCATTGATCTCGTCGGCATAGGCATTGGCCACGTCGGTGTAGAAGGCATCGAGCTGCGGATAGGCTTCGACGCTGATCGCACCGCGCCCGCCGCGGAAATGCAGCATCGTCGGCGAAGGAATCGTCACCTTCGGCGTGCGGGTAGTGACCGACTTCAGGAACTCGAAATCCGGGCGCTGGATCGGCTTTGAGTGCCGTACCCTGCCGGACACCTGCATGACCGGCGGCGCATAGTCGATCTCGCCGTCGGCTTTATGAAACTTCACGCTGGTACCGCCCTTCTCGATCACCCCGTCGAGCTGGGTCAGGAAGTCCACGTGAAAATAGGTGCGTCGGAACTCTCCGTCGGTGATGCCCGAAAGCCCGAGATCCTGCTGGAAACTCACGATATCGCGGATCGCGCGATCCTCCGCCGAGCGCAGCTCGCTGGCTGACAGCGTGCCTTGCTTCGCGGCATCGCGCGCCTCGAGCAGAAACTTAGGCCTCAGGAAGCTGCCGACGTGATCGGCGCGGAACGGCGGCTCGGCGCTCATGCGCCTACTTTAGCTTACGGCGACCTCAAAGTCCGGCGCCTCCAGGGGCTTCTCGGTCACCGGACCAAACTGCGCGGCCCCCGTTCGGATGCAGTCCGCATCTCCGATCAGCACGATGTCGACATCCTCGGCTCCCGGAAACGCCGTTTCGATCACCTGTCTCGAGCGCTCCAGGTCCACCTGAGCCAACTCGTCGCAATAAGTATCGATGTAGCGGTCCGGCAAGCGATAAAGATCCAGTTCCGCGAGTGCTCCAGCCCAGTCCGCGGCGGTCTCGAAGGCCAGCGGGTACTGGCCCAGGATGTAGTTGCGCGCCGAGTTCAGACCCTGCGCGCTGATGCCATCGCGCTTCAGCGCCGAGAGCGTCTGCAGTGCAATGGACAGCGCGGAAGCGGTACTTTCGGTCTGCGTAAATGAACTGATGGCGAACTCGCCCGGCACGCTGCCCCGACGAAACCCGGAGCTGACCGAATAGGTGAGCCCGCTCTTCACCCGCAATGCCTGGACCAGCATCGACCCGAAGCTGCCGCCAAAAGCCGTGTTGGTCACGTCCAGTGCCGCACGCGCTGCATAGGAGCGTGCGACCCCAACATTGCCAATCCAGAAGTAGGTCTGGGTAGAACCCGGAGCATCGATCAACAGCACCCGTCGGCCGTGGACGCGAAGTGAGGCATCGAGCGGCTTCAAGGGTTCGGACGCCCTCTGCCAGTGTTCAAACCGGGCTGCGAGCTCCTGCTTCATCGGTTCGGGCTCGAAGTCGCCGGCCAGCACCAGCGTCAGGCGGTCCGCGCCGAACTGCTGGCGATAGAAACCGAGCAGATGTTGCCGCTGCACGGCCGCCAGGGTGAGCTCGCTGCCGCCGATGGGTGCCCCATAGGCATGCTGCGCAAACAGCATCGAACGTCCGTAGGCACCAATCAGGCTTTGCGGCTCGGAATCCTTCGCGGCTCGGATGAATTCGATCCGGCGCGCACGCAAAGTATCGAATTCGTCCGGCGCGAGGTGCGGCCGCTGCAGCGCGTCGGCCAACAGGCCCAGCATCCGATCGCGGTCTCTGGCGAGGAATTGCCCGTGAAGCAGCACCGCCTCGCTATGCGCCTCCGCCTCGAAACTGCCGCCGACGTCCTCCACGCTTTCGGCGAACGCGAAGGCATCGCGCTCACCGGCGCCACGCGTGAGCAGTTCGGCTGTCAGGGAGGCGACGCCTGCGAGCGCGGGCTGGTCCAGACTGGCGCCTCCCCGCACCACCGCCTCCATCGCGATCAACGGCACGTCGTGCCGCGGAATCAATATCAGCTTGACGCCGTTGGGCAGCGTGCAGCCCTGATGCGCCGGCACTTTCATCGCTCGGCCACCACGGGCTTAAACACGCCCACCGTCCGGCGTTCGCAGTTGAAGACGCGCCGCGCCACGGCCAGGAGTTGCTCGGGTGTCACGCGCTGGTAGGCCTGCGGCGCGCAGAACAGCAGCCGGTAGTCGTCGTGCATGACCGCGTATTCGCCGAGCAGTCGCGCTTTGCCGTCGATGGTCGACAATGCGCGCCAGAAATCCATCGCCGCGATGTTCCGCGCCCGCTCCAGCTCCCTGTCCGAGACCCCCTGCTCGAGCAGCCGCGCCAACTGCGCATCCAGCGCGGACTCGAACGCGCCCGCCGATCCATCCGACGGCAGCGTCGCATAGATCGAAAAGATATTCGGATCGAAGCCCTCGGCCCAACCACCACCAATCGAGACCGCCAGCTCCTGCTCCTCGACCAGGCTGCGATGCAGGCGCGACGCGTCCCCGACAACCAGAATCATCTGCAGCAGATTCAGCGCCGGCTGGCCCGGATCCGACGCCGCGATCGCGTGCCAGGCGACCTGGACCAGCGGATTTTGCCCGGGACGCTCGAGCACCAGGCGCCGCTCACCACGCTGCTGCGGTTCGCGGGTGACCGCGGAGGGCACAAGCGGGCGCGATGGGGCGGATTCGAAATACTTTCGCGCGAGTGCGAAGACCTCATCCGGCTCGAACGCGCCCGTGAGAATCAGGCAGCGATTGTTCGGTGCGTACCACGTCTCATAGAAATGACGCAGCGCCGGCAGGCTCCAGGACTGGATATCCGACGGCCAGCCGATGATCGGAATCCGATACGGATGTGCGAGAAAAGCCGTGGCCTGCACCTGCTCTTCGAGCAGCGCCGCATTGCTGTCCTCGACACGCAGACGTCGCTCGGAATAGACCACCTTGCGCTCATTCTCGACCACCTCGGGAATGAACTGCAGATGAGCAAAGCGGTCGCTTTCGAGTTCGAACACCTGATCGAGCGCTGCGCGTGGGAACCAGTCCTGATACACCGTGACATCCTGCGCGGTGTAGGCATTGTTGCTCGCGCCCTGCGACTCCATGATGCGATCGAAGTCACCTTGCGGATGCTTCAACGTGCCGTTGAACATCATGTGCTCAAAGAAGTGCGCCAGTCCGCTGCTTCCCGGGCCCTCGTTGCGACTGCCCACGCGCACCCAGTGATGGAGCGCTATGTTCGGAATGTTCTGATCGGGCCACAGCAGAACCTGCAGCCCGTTGTCCAGCGTCAGCTGCTGGACGCTCGTCTGCCCTTGCATCATGCCTCTAGCATAGGGGCGAGAGATTGCGAGAAAAGGCCGGCCCAAAAGAAAAGCGCCGCGAACCGGGGAAAGTGCGCGGCGCCACAGGGGCGAACATCGGGGAACGTTGTTCGCAAAGGTTAGGGGAAAACCTTACAGCTCTATTAAAGCAAGCTCTATGCCAGCGCTTGATTTGTTTAAAAATCAAATAGATAGCAATTCAGCTTAACCTCCGAGCCCCCACGGGATGACAATTTACGTCAGTCGATGACGTGAATCTGTCTGTAGGATGACGCAGCGCGCCAGCCTTCAGGCCGTGACCGGAACGCAAAGCTGCGAGTGCTTTTTCAGGGTACCGCACAACCCCTTGGCGGCCGCGACCGAGGAGACCGGAACGCGCAGCCGGTACACGGTTCCATGCTTGGACTTGCCCGGAACGTAGTCCGGCTTCAGCGATTTCAGCTCGGTCGGAAAGCGCGCAGCGAGCGTCTCCCACTGCGACTGTGCGCGCTCCTTGCTGCTGAAAGCGCCCAACTGCACGAAGTTCGCGTGAACGGCGCCCGATTTCTTCGGCGCGGCTTTGACCGAGGCGCTCGCCACTTTCTTGGACGCCGGACTGCTGGCGGCGGGTGCGGCGACAGCCGGCTTCGAAGAAGCCGTGACTGAGTCGGAACCGCTCTGCGCGAAGTTTTCGATCCGGATGCGCGCCTCCTGCACCCACTTGCTGTCGGCATGCTCGCCGAGGAACTGCTCGTACGCAGCGCGCGTGTCCGCCGCGGCAGCGACCTGCCAGTCATGGTCCTCGGACAGCGCCTTCAGGCGCGCCTGCGCTGCAGTGGCGTTCGCGGCCTTGGGATGTTGCGTTAAAAATTGCTGGTAGGCCTCAATGGTGTCCGCCGTCGAGGCCGACTTCCAGTCGGCACTCTCGCGGCTGCAGGCTGAGAGCACCAGAGCCCCCAGGACTACGACGATCAAGCAGATTCCTGTGTTCCTCATCACATCCTCCCTGGCTCGCGAGGCGAATAATTGTAGACCATGAGCGAGATACCGCGTCGACGCTTCCTCGACCGCCTGAGCGGTTCACCCTCGTTGTTGTCGGCAGGCTCTCGCCTGCAGGGCGACGTCGAGACCGCAGGTCCGCTGATGATTGCGGGTCACGTGATTGGCGACGGTCGCGTCGGTGGCGAACTATCGATTGGTCCGGATGCGCATTGGGAAGGCAACGTGTATGCGCAGCGTGCTGTGGTCGCCGGCAAAGTCACCGGCAGTATCGTCGTCAGCGAGAAGATAGAAATCTCCGCCACCGCGATCATCCGCGGACGCGTCTCGGCCTCTCACATCGCCATGGCGCTCGGGGCGACGATCGATGGTGATGTCGCCGTGACCGGCTCCGAACCCATCGTCGAGTTCGAAGATCGCCGTACCGCCGACAGCACGCCGACGCGCTGAGGTAGCTTGAGGCTATACTTCGGCGGTGAACCGAGAACGATTGATTCATCTGGTCGCCCATCGCGGTGACGCTCGAGAGTTTCCCGAAAACACCCTTCCGGCATTCACTTCCGCACTTGATCTGGGTGTGCGTTTCCTCGAGCTCGACGTTCACCTCTCGGCCGACGGCATCCCGGTGGTCATTCACGATCATCAGCTGGCGCGCACCACCGGGCGGCGCGGCCTCGTGTTCGATCTGCGAGCCGAGGAACTTGCGCAAATCGAGGCCAGCGAGCCGCAACGCTTCGGCGATCGCTATCAGGGCACACGCATTCCGCTGCTCACCGATGTGCTCGCGCTCATCAAGGGGCGTCCCGAGGTGACCGTGTTCGTCGAGATCAAGCGCGCCTCGCTGACGCGCTTCGGCCACGATCAGGTGGTCTCGCGTGTGGTCCATACGCTGCGCCCGGCAGGCGCACAGTGCGTGGTGATTTCATTCGATCTGCCAGCGGTGCACCGGGCGCGCCAGCTCGGCGGGCTTGCCATCGGCTGGGTGCTCACCAAGTATGACGACCGCAGCCGCATGAAATACGAAGCGTTGCAACCAGAGTTTCTGTTCTGCGATCACCTGGCGCTACCCAAGGGGGGAGCGTTGTGGCGCGGCCCGTGGCGCTGGGCCATGTATGAAGTCGAGACACTGGAACTCGCCATGTCGCTCGCCGCCCGCGGCGCGGATTACATCGAGACCATGGCGGTGCGTGAGATGAGCGAAGCGATTCGCTCGGCGCGCCGGGGCGCGTGAGCGACGGCATCGACGTTGACGTGGTGGTCGTTGGCGCCGGGATCCACGGAGCCGGCATCGCGCAGGCCGCCGCCGCGGCCGGTCATTCGGTACTGCTACTCGAGCAGACGGCCCCCGCGGCAGGTTCCTCCAGTCGCTCGAGCAAATTGATTCACGGTGGATTGCGCTATCTGGAAACCGGCCAGTTTCATCTCGTGCGCGAGAGCTTGCACGAGCGCACGACGCTGATGCGCCTGGCACCACAGCTGGTGCGGTTGCAGCGTTTCTATATTCCCGTGTACCGCGATACCAGGCGCCGCCCATGGCAGCTTCGAATAGGGTTGTCGCTCTATGCCGTGTTGTGCGGCTTCGGCCGGGGTGCCGGATTCGGCTCGCTGCCGCGAAAGCAGTGGGATTCGCTGGACGGTCTGGAAACGCGCGATCTGCAGCGCGTGTTTTACTATCACGATGCGCAGACCGATGATCGCGCACTCACCGAAGCGGTGGTGCGCTCAGCGCAGCAGCTGGGCGTGCGGATGTTGTGTCCGGCGCAGGTGCATCGCGCTGCGCTCGCCCAGAATTTGGTCGATGTCTACTTCGGCTGGGATGGCAGCGAACAACACTGTCGTGCACGCGTCCTGGTGAACGCCGCCGGGCCCTGGGCCGACCGGCTCGCGCGTACCATCTCACCGCACATCGCAGTGCCGACGCTCGAGTGCGTTCAGGGCTCGCACATCATTCTGAACAGCCCCAGCCCGGGCGCTATCTACTATGTGGAAAGCCCGCGTGATGGCCGCGCGGTATTCGTCATGCCCTGGCATGAAAAACTGATGATCGGAACCACCGAGACGCGCTTCCGGGGTGATCCCGGCGCGGTCGCACCAACGGCCGCGGAGGTTCACTACCTGCTGGGTGTGCTGAAGCATTACTTTCCTCGTTTCCGCTCCAACGACGCCTGTGAA
>DATMRM010000497.1:0-5862 GCA_035566155.1 Steroidobacteraceae bacterium
GCGGCCCGCAGGCCGCTGCGGATGGCCGGACCGATGCCCTCGCACAGATCGCGCGTGGCAAGACCCGCGGCATCCCCGGTGAGCAGCGCGTTGCCGATGCGCACCCGCTCGACCGGCCCGAGTACGTAGTAGCTGTAGCCGGTAGGTTCTGCCGGCAGTGTGATTCCGAAGCGCGGCGCCAAGCGTTGCGCGAAGCGCTGCCAGTGCAGCCAGATGTCCTCACCCCGTTGTTTGAGCCGTTGCGCCATGCCACCGACCCCGACATTGAGCCAGCCGCGCGCCTTCGGGACGTACCAGCTATAACCGGGCAGACCCTCCTCGAAGAACCACAGATGACAATCCGCGTCCTGCCACGGATACGGAAACTCCAGTTCGAGCGTGACGGTTTGCAGCGCACGCACGCGCGGCAAGGCGCTGCGAAACAACGCACGGTGTACCGGACAGGATGTGCCTGCGGCACCAATCAGGTATCGGCAGCGAAACTGCCCGTCCAGTACGTAGTCGCTGCCGTCACGTCGGATTTCCTTGACGTTGTGGGTGAGCACTGGCGCGCCGGATTGCTGCAGCAGCCATTCATCGAATTCGTAACGGCGGATGGAATGTTGTATGCACGGTAGCGGCAGCCGCAGTCCCTTGATGTGAAAGTGCAGCCTGCGAAACGTCAGGAAGCGCTGCGGATAGGCCAACGGATCAAGATTCACATCCCGCACGGCGTCCGGAGTGATCCAGCCGGCACACAGCTTCAGCCGTGGAAAGACTTCCTTGTCGAGCACCAGCACGTCGGCCCCGCCCGCCCTCAGGCGCCTCGCGGCCGAGGCGCCTGCCGGGCCGCCACCGACTACGATGACGTCGCAGGTGCGCACGAATACAAGTGCTCGCGCGTCATCGGGACGCGATTGTTTTGTCCTGAGGTAAAGACCACCTGAAACAGCTGCAGGGTGCCGGTTTCAAATCCCGCGATCGATCCGGCCAGATACAGCCGCCACATGCGCACGAACTTCTCATCGAACATGGCACGCACGCGCTCTTCAGCGGCCCGATAGCGTTTGAGCCAGTCGCGCAACGTGAGCGCGTAGTGCAGACGAATGTTTTCGATGTCGAGCACTGAAAAACTCCACGGCTCGAAGATCTGCGACATCTCGCTCAGAGCCGGCGGGTAGGCTCCGGGGAAGATGCGCCGCTCGATCCAGGGCTGCAACGGCGCCGGCCGGTTGCGGCCGATCGAATGGATCAGTCCGAGCGCCTCGCTCTTCATCGCATTGTGTGCGATACGGCCCAGTTCCGGATAGTGCTCCGGGCCGACGTGCTCCAGCATGCCCACGGACACAAACGCATCGTATCGTCCGGTGATGTTGCGGTAGTCGTCCTCGATGAATTCCACGCGATCGGCCAGACCGAGCTCCTTGGCCCGATCGCGCGCAAAGCTCAGCTGCTCGCGTGAAATATTGAATGCGCGCACCCTCGCGCCGTAGCGGCTGGCCATGTGAATCGCCAAGCTTCCCCAGCCGCAGCCGGCTTCGACCACGCTGTCGCCACTGTTGAGCCGCACCTTGCGACAGACGTGATCCATTTTCGCAATCTGCGCCTGATCGAGCGTCGTATCCGCCGTCGGATAGTAGGCGCAGGTGTAGGCCATGGTTTCACCCAGCCACAGGGCATAAAACTCGTTGCTGATGTCGTAGTGGTGATGGATGTTGTCGCGAGAGCCGTCGAATGTGTTCCGGCTCGGCCGATGCACCCAGCGCGCCAGCCGATGCAGAATCGAAGGGTTGGCTTCGCGCACCTGGCCGACACGGGATATCACCGACAGGGTCTGGATGAGATCGCCTTCGACCTCGATCTGGCCGTTGCAGTATGCATCGCCGAACCGCACGAACGGGTCGCGCAGCATGCCGAACAGCGTCGCCCGATCCCGGATATGCACCCGGGAGATGATGGGGGCGCCGGAGGCCACCACACCCTCACCGGTCCACAGCACGAATTCGATCGCCGGCTCGCCGATGGCTCGCAGCAATACGCGCAGCAGGCGTCCGTACAAAGAAGGGCGCGCAACGTGCGAGGCTTCGACGCTCGGCACGTCGTCCTGGACATCTAGATCCGAGAAATCCTCGGATTCAGGATTGGCGTTCATTCATTCCCCATGAGAGAGCCAACCGAAAACCTGACGGGTGCCAGCTTACTTGGTCGCGAGCTTTTTTTTCGGCCGTCAGTGCGGCCGGACAGGCTTCAACGAAGCTGGGCTTGAAGCACCTGCATTCGACGATACTGCAACTGTAGGCCGTATTCCAGTTCACGTAGGCGCGCCTGCAGGGTTGACTTCTCCCAGCGCTCCACGACGGCTCTTTTGGTGTCCCCAATCCACTGTTCGCGCAGGTGGGCCCATTCGGCCACCGCCTTGCGGAAAGTCTCGTATTCCTCGGCGATACGCGAGCGGATCAGCTCCAGCTGCGCGCGGGCCGGATGGCTCGCGAGCTTGACTTCCACCCGCTGGAACTGCCGATCCAGCATGGCGCGCTGGATCTTGAACCAAGGTACGCGCTTGAGGTTGCGCGTCAGACCCACCCAGCTCATCAGATGAATGAACCACTTCGACGGATCCCACTGCCACCAACGCACCCCATTGCGATAGTCGTGCGCAAACATGTGGTGAAAGTTGTGGTAACCCTCGCCAAATGTCAGCACCGCAATGACGTCATTGTCCCGAGCTGTATTCTTGTCCGTGTAGGGCTGACTGCCCCACATGTGGGCCAGCGAATTGATAAAAAAGGTGGCGTGATGGCTGACGACCAACCGCAGAAAACCCGCAACCAGGAACGTCCCCCAGAAATCGTCGGTGCAAAGACCCACCAGGATCGGAAGCCCGAAATTCGCACTCAGCGCGACCGCCAGATAGTAGCGATGCTGGAACATCACCAGCGGATCGCGCTGCAGGTCTTTAACGTTGTCGAGATCGATCGCGCCGCTCTCGTAGTTGTGCAGCATCCAGCCGATGTGCGAGAACCAGAAACCCTTCTTGGCGCAATACGGATCGCGCTGTGGATCGTCGATGAAGCGGTGATGCACGCGATGACCGGCGGACCAGATCAGGGCGCTGTTCTGCAGAGCCATGGCGCCGAACAGCAGGTAGAAGCCCTTTAGAACCGGATGCGCGTCATACGCGCTGTGTGCCAGGAGTCGGTGATAGCCGCAGGTAATGGACATCTCGTTGAGGACCACAAACACGGCAAACCAGATCCAGGCCGCCGCGTGGTAGCCGTGGGCGATTCCGTACCACGGAACGAGCGTCACTGACACCAAAGTTGTCAGTGAAAACATAATCATAGCTGGCCAATTTACAGGGACAGATGAGGTACTGTTCTCCGACACCGCCAGCTCTCCTACTCGCTGCGACACTGGGGAGTATCTTATGCTAATCGTTTCGGGGGTAGCAGGACTTCTACATACTTTCTGACGCCAACAGGTCACCGATGGCGCAGCAAACCGCGCCGATTGCTCAAATTGTGACGCTGACCCCCGCTGTCGCTTTTTTCCCCTACTGTCGTTCTTTTCGCACAATGCTGGTGGCCATGGTGACCACCGATGCCAGATCGCTCAGGTTGCCTGGCACGATCAGGGTGGTGCTGTCCTTGGCGAGCTTCCCGAACTGTCGCAGGTACTCCTCGCCGATCCGCAGTTGCATCGCGTCCAGTCCTCCCCGCTCCGACAAGGCTCCGCCGACCTGCCGCAAGCCCTCGGCGGTCGCATTGGCCACCGCGAGAATGGCGGATGCCTGACCTTCGGCTTCGTTCACCTGCTGCTGCCTGTTCGCCTCAGAGGCCTTGATGACCCGCTGCTTGTCGCCCTCGGCCTGGTTGATTTTGGCGTCGCGTTCACCTTCCGAAGCCAGGATCACGGCACGCTTTTCCCGCTCGGCACGCATCTGCTTTTCCATGGCGGACAGCACATCCTTCGGCGGCGTGATGTTCTTGATCTCGTAGCGCATCACCTTGACGCCCCAGGCCACCGAGGCCTTGTCGAGTTCGGCGACCACGTTGGCGTTGATGATCCCGCGCGCCTCGAAGGTTCGATCCAGCTCGATCTTGCCGATCTCGCTGCGCAGCGTGGTCTGGGCGAGCTGGGCAATGGCGAAACCGTAGTTCGTGATGCCGTAGGAGGCCAGGTGCGGATCCAGCACCTGCATGTACAGCACCGCATCGACGCCCACCTGCACGTTGTCGCGTGTGATGCAGACCTGTTCGGGCACGTCGAGCGCCTGCTCCTTCAGGGAATGGCGATACGCGATGCGGTCCATGCCCGGCAGGAGGATATGAAACCCGGCCGAAAGCGTGCGGCTATAACGACCAACCCGTTCGATGACGTAGGCGCTCTGCTGCGGCACGACGGTGAGCGTTTTGGCCAACGCAATCAGGACCAAGACGGCGGCAACGATCAAAAGATAAGAAGCAGGCATAGTGAATTTCCAGACTGGGTTGGTTACTCAGGCCGCACCAGAAGCGTCAGCCCCTGAACGCGCGCGATCCGTACCTTGCACCCGGCCGCCAGGGGCGCCGAGCTATCGTTTCGGACCGTCCAGAAGCTGCCGCCATGTTCAGCCTGACAGGTACCGCCCGGTGCGAGCGGACTGGGCAGCAGCAGCTCTTTGCCCTCGGGTCCGGTGGCGACTTTGGGCGAATGCCGGTACAGACGCTCGTACAGGTGGCGACGGAAACCCAGCGTTGAGACGACGCAGGTCACTGCAAACAGCGCCCACTGTGCCCAGGCCGGAAAGTCGGGATAGACGAGTGCCACTACTCCGGTCAGCAGCGCCGAACCGCCGACGAACAGCAGGTAGAACTCGGTATTGATGAGCCCCAGCTCGGAACCGAGCAGAATTGCGCCGCCGACGATCCACACCCACCAGTTCATAGCGCCCCCTGTCCTGCACCGACAGTATAGGCTTCGCCGCCCCCGGGGGCCCGGGCTAGAATAGGCGGATCGGCTGGCGCCGCTGCAGATAGGCGCGCGCCAGCTGCCTCAAGCGGAGCCCATCGAAGCTCGGATCGTGACCGGCGTGGACTACCCGGGCCGGCAGACTCTGCAGCCGCTGCATCGTTTCCACATAGACGCCGATGTCGCTGCCCGGAAGTTCATCCAGCAGCGGGCCGTCGTAGATCGCATCCCCGGAGAACAGCGTGGCACTCTCGGCCTCCCACAGACCGATGCTGCCGGGCGAGTGGCCGGGCAGGTGCAGGACCTCAAAGCGGCGGTTTCCCAGGTCGATCACATCGCCCTCTTCGACCGTGCGCGTCGCGGGTGCCGCCTTGCGGGTAAACACGCTCATATTGAAACCGGCGTGTGGCAGCGCGGTGATGAAGGTCGGCCCGACCTCGTAGCCCGCCCGCCGGATCGAGCCGATGATCTCGGAAGGGTGCTCGGCGCTGTAGAGACTGTAGTTCTCCCCCTCCACCGCCACGTCCGCCGCCTCGGCCTTGTGAATCACCCGATCGGCGAACTCATGGAAAGAGCCCACATGATCAACGTGCGAGTGAGTCGCCACCGCGGTCAGCGACTTGTCGAACAGGTGTCGCGCGGCCTCATGCAGGCTCGCGACACCGAAGCCGGTATCGATCAGCAGATCGCGATCGCGCCCGCGGACGTGCCAGATATTACATTGCATCAGCCGCAGGGCGTGCGGCTCCCAGATGCGTGTGATGTCATCCGAGAGACGCTCGAACTCGAACCAGCGTTGCGCGATCGGAAGTCCCACGTGTCAGGCCACTTTCGACGGCGCCAGTGCCGCAAACGCCGCCAGCACCTGGGCACTGGTGCAGCGGGCTCCACTCTGCAGGTACTCCATCGCCACCAGCGCCGCATCGTGAGCCG
>DATMRM010000498.1:0-2566 GCA_035566155.1 Steroidobacteraceae bacterium
CCTCGAGCCGCGCCAGCTCCGACTGAATACGGCGCGCCAGCCCGTCGTGCGCCAGAAAGTCGCGAAACGCATCCGCGGTGGTCGCGAATCCGTCCGGTACCCGCACCCCCAGGCGCGTGAGTTGACCGATCATCTCGCCCAAAGAGGCATTCTTGCCGCCCACGCGGGCGACATCGTGCATGCCCAGCTCTGAAAACGGCACTACGTATTCAATCAATCTTGAGACTCCTCAGGGAGAGTGAAACACTAGCGATGATCATCCGCAATGTATCAGGAGGCAATACGTGGTCAGGAGCGCTGCAGCCGTCCGAACGGTTTTTTTTGTGTCGGACCATTCGGGCGTGACGGCCGAAACCATGGGCCACAGCCTTCTGAGCCAGTTCGATGGCATTTCCTTCAGGGCGGTCACCCTGCCCTTCATCAGCACCCTCGAACGCGCCGAAGAGGCGTTGCAGAAGATCAATGATACCGCGGCAATCGAGGGTACCGCGCCCATCATTTTCAGCACGCTGGTGCGCGACGCCGAACGCCAGGTGGTCAAACGCGCCCACGGCCTGTTCCTGGACTTCTTCGACGCCTTTCTGGCACCCCTCGAGTCGGAACTCGGGCAGCTCAGTTCGCACGCACTCGGGCGCGCCCACGGCATGATTGACATGGCGGGCTACATGACGCGCATCGACGCGACGAACTTTGCGCTCGCGAACGATGATGGCGGCATCAACCGGGAATACGACCGCGCCGATGTGATCCTGATCGGTGTCTCGCGTTCCGGCAAAACGCCGACCTGTCTGTATCTGGCCCTGCAGTATGGCATCTACGCGGCCAACTATCCGCTGACCGAGGAGGATCTCGAGAGCCCGCAGCTGCCGCCGGCCCTGCGCCAGTACCAACAGAAGCTATTTGGATTGACCATCGAGGCCGGGCGGCTGCAGCAGATCCGCGAAGTGCGGCGTCCGGATAGTCGCTACGCCTCGGCTCAGCAGGTACAGTATGAGCTGCGTGCCGCCGACCAACTCTACGAACGCTTTGGTCTGCCACACATCGATACCACGCACTGTTCCGTCGAGGAGATCTCCAGCCGCATCCTGCAGCTCACTGCGATCCCGCGTCGTCTGCGTCCTTGAGAGAACGCTTGTATGTCAAAAGGCTGTCAGCACCTGGAATTCGTCACGACCTCTCATCGCAATACGCACGGCTGCGAGGAGTGTCTGAAGATGGGCGATAGCTGGGTGCATCTGCGCCTGTGCCGCAGCTGTGGCCACGTCGGCTGCTGCGATGACTCGAAGAACCGGCACGCCACCAAACACTTTCACGCGACCCAGCATCCGATCATCACGTCGATCGAGCCGGGTGAGAACTGGAGCTGGTGTTATATCGATCGCTTGGGTCTGGAGCTGCGCGAATGAACGAGCTCATGAACAAGCGCCGGGATCAGATGTTCCCGAAGCTCAGCGAACAGCAAATGACGCGACTGGACACGCATGGCGTGCGTGAGAGTGTTCGGGCGGGCCAACTATTGGTGCAACAGGGCGAGCGGCCAGAGCGTTTTTTCGTCGTCGTCCGCGGTACCCTGGAAGTCATTCTTGCCCGGCCGGGGGATCACGAAGTCTTCAACACGCTCACCGCGGGTGATTTCACCGGCGAGATGAGCATGCTGCGAGGCAGTGTCGGCTTCGCCAGCATTCGCGTCGGCGAGCCTGGCGAGGTCATTGCGATCGATGCCTCGCATCTGCGCAGCATCGTGCTGACCGACGCCGAGCTCAGCGAGCTGTTCATGCGCGCTTTCATTCTGCGCCGCATGGGGCTGGTGGCCGAAGGCGCTGGCGCGGATGTACGTTTGCTCGGATCGCGCCATTCGGGCGACACGCTCAGACTTCAGGAGTTTCTGACACGCAACGCTTTTCCCTATCAGGATCTGCACATCGAACAGCATCCGGATGTTCAGATACTGCTGGAGCGGTTTCACCTGCGGTCCAACGAGCTGCCGGTAGTCGTATGCCACGGCGACACGGTGCTCAGGAACCCGAGCAATCACGAGCTGGCGGCCTGCATCGGCATCAACCCCAGGGTGGATGACAGCCGCGTCCACGACCTGCTGATCGTCGGAGCCGGCCCCGCGGGACTGGCCGCGGCGGTCTACGCGGCCTCCGAGGGGCTGGACGTGCGGATGATCGAACTGATGGCACCGGGCGGACAGGCCGGTACCAGCTCGCGTATCGAAAACTATCTGGGATTCCCTACCGGCATTTCCGGCCGGGCACTCGCCGGCCGTGCGCTGTCGCAAGCACAGAAATTCGGCGCGAACATCTGCGTTGCCTGCGAAGCGGTGAAACTGCATCCGGAAACCCGTCCGTACGTCGTGGACCTGGCGGAGGGCGGCGCCATCAAGGCAAACGTCGTGCTGGTTGCGACCGGCGCGCAATACCGCACGCTCGACATCGAGACTCCCGCGCGATTTCTGGGCGCAGGCGTCTACTACGCTGCGACCAACATGGAGGCGCGGCTGTGCGATCAGGAGGAAATCATCATCGTCGGTGGCGGCAACTCGGCCGGACAGGCCGCGGTG
>DATMRM010000499.1:0-6590 GCA_035566155.1 Steroidobacteraceae bacterium
GTAGCTGACCGGATGACGATCACGGGCAGCCAACGCATTCTTCGCGGTATTGATGGCGATGCGATACAGCCAGGTATAAAAGGCGCTGTCGCCCCGGAACTGCGGCAAGGCTCGGTAGGCCTTGATGAATGCCTCCTGAGCCACATCTTCCGCATCCGCCGGTTCGCGCAGGTAGCGCATCACGAGCTTGACGACCTTGTGCTGGTACTTCAGCACCAGCAGATCGTAGGCGCCACGCTCGCCACGCTGCACCCTTCGCACCAGTCCTAAGTCGCTCCCATCGGGGCCCATGGGCAATCCTACCACTGCATTGCCAGGCCGCCGGTCAACGACCTGAATAGACTCCAAACGCTTTTCAAAGTTCGCCTTCTCGAGTTTATCAGTTACGACCGACATGAGAGGTGCGTCCCAACCCGGCGAATCAGGAGGTATTTGAACCTTAGAGCCCGGCGCGCGCGCTTAAGTTCCGCCGTCACGGTCTCGACATAACACCGGCGCTGGAGCGCACGGCAGCCGCCGCTTTGGCCAGTTCGGGGCAATCCGGGCGCTCTTCCCCCAACAGGTAGCGCACCAGTTCCGGGTCCGGCAGGTCCAGCAGCGACAGGAAGTGCGAGCGCTCCGCCTCGCTCGCCTGCTCGTACCGGGCGTGCACCCACCCGGCGAGCATCAGGTCCAGCTCCTTCATACCCCGGCGGCAACGCCATAGCAGCTGGGCGGGACCCCGGGGTGCGCCGGCCGTGGGCATGCTCAGTGCCGTCGTTCGGCCAGCATGCGCTTGATCGCTCCGATCGCCTTGGCGGGATTCAGATCCTTCGGACAGGCTTCGGTGCAGTTCATGATCGTGTGGCAGCGATACAGCCGGAAGGGATCCTCCAGCTCGTCCAGCCGCTCACCTCTGGCCTCATCCCGGCTATCCACCAGCCAGCGATAAGCGGCCAGCAGCGCGGCCGGCCCCAGATAGCGCTCCGAGTTCCACCAGTAGCTCGGGCACGCGGTCGAACAACAGGCGCACAGGATGCACGCTGACGGGCGATCGATTTGCAGCTGGTCCTCCTTGGACTGCAGCCGCTCGCGATCCGGTGGCGGTGGCGTACGGGTCTGCAGCCAGGGTTTCACGGCCGCATACTGCGCGTAGAAATCGGTGAGATCGGTCACCAGGTCCTTGACCACCCGCATGTGCGGCAGCGGGTAGATGCTGATGGTCGTACGCTTCACGTCATCGCACGCCTTGGTGCAAGCGAGCGTATTGACGCTGTCGATGTTCATCGCGCACGAGCCACAAATGCCCTCGCGGCAGGAGCGACGCAGCGACAGCGTCGGATCGATTTCGTTTTTGATCTTCAGCAGTGCATCCAGCACCATGGGCCCGCAGCTCGCCATGTCCACTTCATAGCTGTCCACGCGCGGACGTTCGCCGCTGACGGGGTCAAACCGATAGATCCTGAAAGTGCGCACGCGCTTGGCACCCGGTGCCGCACGAAAGATCTTTCCGGCCCGGGTATCGATGCGCGAATTCGGCGGTAGCGTCTTTTCACCCATGATTTCAGTACGTCCGCGCTTTGGGCGGGATCACTTCCACCTCGTTGGTCAGAGTTTTCATATGCACCGGGCGATAGTCGAGCTTCACGCGGCCGTTGACGTCGACCCAGGACAAGGTGTGTTTCATCCAGTTCGCGTCATCGCGGTCCGGGAAATCCTCACGCGCGTGTGCACCGCGACTTTCCTTGCGATTGGCCGCTGAATGCACGGTCGCCAGTGCCTGCACCAGCAGATTCTCCAGTTCCAGTGTCTCGATCAGATCGGTATTCCAGATCAGGCCCCGATCCGAGACACCGACGTCGGCAAACGATTCGAACGTCGCGGCCAGTTTCTGCATGCCCAGGGTCAGCGTGTCACCGGTACGAAATACTGCGGCATCGGTCTGCATGATCTTCTGCATCTCGGTACGGATCGCGGCGGTCGGTCGTGACCCTTTAGCGTGACGCAGCCGGTCCAGGCGCGACAGCGCCAGCTCAGCGCCATCTTTCGGCAGCGGGCGCTGCCGGGTACCGGCCTTCAGACTCTCAGCGCAGTGGCGCGAGGCCTCGCGGCCGAAGACCACCAGATCCAGCAGCGAGTTCGACCCTAAGCGATTGGCGCCATGCACCGAGACGCAGGCGGCTTCGCCGACCGCCATGAGACCCGGCACCACGCAGTTCGGATCACCGTGCCTGAGCGTGACGGCCTCGCCGCGAAGGGTGCACGGCACGCCCCCCATGTTGTAGTGGACCGTGGGCAGGATCGGAATCGGCTCTTTCGTCACATCCACGCCGGTGAAGATGCGTGCGGTCTCCGTGATCCCCGGCAGGCGCTCGTGCAGCACGGCCGCACCGAGATGTTCCAGGTGCAGATGAATATGGTCCTTGTGCTCACCGACCCCGCGCCCTTCGCGAATCTCGTTGGCCTCGGCCCGACTGACCACGTCGCGCGAGGCCAGATCCTTGGCATTGGGGGCATAGCGCTCCATGAAGCGCTCGCCATTGGCGTTGGTCAGATACCCACCCTCGCCGCGCGCACCCTCGGTCACCAGGCAGCCTGAGCCATACATGCCGGTGGGATGAAACTGCACGAACTCCATATCTTGCAGCGACAGCCCGGCGCGCAGCACCATGCCAGCGCCATCACCGGTGCAGGTATGCGCCGAGGTACAGGACGCGTAGGTGCGCCCATAGCCGCCGGTGGCCAGAATCGTGGTTTGCGCGCGGAAGCGATGCAGCCTGCCGTCGGCCAGATCGATTGCCACCACACCACGGCATTCATCGTTCTGCATGATCAGGTCGATCGCGAAGTATTCGATGAAGAATTCGGCCTCATGCCGGATCGACTGCTGATACAGCGTGTGTAACAGGGCATGGCCGGTGCGGTCCGCCGCAGCGCAGGTGCGCTGCGCGATGCCTTTACCAAAGCCGGTGGTCATGCCACCGAACGGGCGCTGATAGATGCGGCCATCGTCGGTGCGCGAGAACGGGACGCCGTAGTGCTCGAGTTCGATGACGGCGGCCGGGGCCTCCTTGCACATGAATTCGATGGCATCCTGATCGCCCAGCCAGTCCGAGCCTTTGACCGTGTCATACATATGCCAGCGCCAGTCGTCCTCGCCCATGTTGCCGAGCGCGGCGCTGATGCCGCCCTGGGCGGCGACGGTATGACTGCGGGTGGGAAATACCTTGGTGAGATTGGCGGTAGACAGGCCGGCCTCAGCCAGCCCCAGCGTGGCGCGCAGACCCGCGCCGCCCGCGCCAATCACCACCACGTCGTAGGTATGATCAACCAACTCGTAAGCGCTCACGGCACGCCCCGCAGCGCGACGCGCAGCACCGCATAGACACCACTGGCCGCGAGCAACGCGAACACGAAAGCCGACAGCAACAACAACGCAGTCTTCGACAGAAACGTGTCGATGTAGTCCTCAATGACCATCTGCATGCCGAGCCAGCCATGCCAGCTCGCGAGCAGCACCAGCAGCGATAACGGCACTGCATTCCAGCTGTGCTGAATCCATCGGGCTGCCGTGGCGTAACTGGAATCAGGCAGCGACAGCAATGCGAACAACAGCCAGATCGCCAGCGGTGCGATCGCCAGCGCGGTCACCCGCTGCACCATCCAGTGATGCGTGCCATCGTGCGCGGCGCCGTGATTGAGGGCGCGGGCCAGCGGTGCGCGCAGGCTCACGGTGCGCTCCCGTGAAACAACAACAGAATGCACACCGAGGAAGCTATCGCGGTGAGGAACACCACCAGCACGGCACTGCGTCGTGCGGCCGCGCGCTCAAAGCCCCAGCCCATGTCCCAGGCCAGATGCCGCAGACCGTTGCAGAAGTGATAGATGAGTGCGATCACGGCGAGCGAGATCACGAGCTTCGCCGGCACCCCGATGAACAACGGCAGCAGTGCCTGGTAACCGGCGGGTCCGAAGCTGGCGCCGATGAGCCACACGACCAGCCCGAGCAGGGCAAATACCAAAGCCACGCCGGTGACACGATGCAATATCGACAGCGTCATCGTGTAGGCCCACCGATATCCGCTTTCACCAAACATCTTCGTGAATGGTGACAGTGGCCGCTCAGCCATCATCTCTCCTCATCAAAAATCGATACAGCGACCGCCCTTTTCCCAGTCTCCATAGCGGGTCGGTTCCGGCCCGAGCGGACCGCCGATCTCAACGGCTTTGGACGCGAACCTCGCGGGCGCAGATTCGGAGCTGTTGGACGTGAGGCCGGCGTCGTTCGCGATTGATTCTTCCGTCGGGACGGGCACTTCTGTGGGGGCCGGCATACCAGTTAGTGTGCCAGAATTGCCGCTGTATGACACGACCTGTGCGATGACCACACACTCTCCCGGCTGCCTGCTCGATGATCTGGGCGTCATACGTTTTCGTGGCGCCGACACCCGTCAGTTTCTACAGGGCCAGCTATCCAATGACATCGAAAGACTCAGTCCAGACGCGCTGCTGCGCGCGTCAGTGAACACGCCCCAGGGTCGGACCCTTGCACTGATGGGTCTGCTCGCCGACGACACCGATGTCCTGGCCCTTATGCCCCGGGATCTCATTGCCAGTATCAGTACATTGCTCAAACGGTATGTACTGCGATCTAAAGTTACGCTCGCCGATGACAGTGCCGCGTTCCGCATCGTGGGACTGCGCTCGACCGACGCCATCGCAGCCGGCGTGCAGCCGGGGCAGTTGTGTCGCTACGGCATGCAGGCCGATCAGCGCCGGGTACTGCTGCAACCGCTCACTACGCACGACGAGGTCAGCTTCGATATGGCACGCGACAGCTGGCGAGCGCTGGATATCGCCGCCGGGATACCTTATGTAGCCGGCTCGTCGTCCGGCGAGTTCGTCGCGCAGATGCTCAATCTGGACTGCATCGATGCGATCTCTTTCAACAAAGGCTGCTATACCGGACAGGAAGTGATCGCGCGCGCACATTTTCGTGGTCGGGTCAAACGGCGCATGCAGCGCTTTGTCAGCGAGGCGCCGCAGACGCTCGTGGCCGGCGCATCGGGTCAACTGCAGGATGGGCGTGCATTCCGGGTCATCGATGCCGTGACACGCTCGGATGGGCGTTGTGAGTTCCTCGCCGTCGCCCCACTGCCGGGTGCCGCGCCGGAAGCAACGCCGCAATCAACCGAGCGCCTCGCAGCGCACAGTCTGCCTCTACCCTACCCGTTCCCGGACTGAGCGCGTCAGGTCGTACCGCTCTGACTGGCAGCGCTGCGCACCACGCGCTGCGGTTGAGCCACGCCGTAGCCCTGCGCGTAGTCGACACCGATGTTCTTGAGCATCTGGATGATTTCGGCGTTCTCGGCAAACTCCGCGATCGTCTGTTTACCGGTCAGATGACCGATCTCGTTGATCGAGCGCACCATCTCGCGATCGATCGGATCATGCAGGATCTCGCGCACGAAACTGCCGTCAATCTTCAGATAGTCCACCGGAAAGTGCTTCAGATAGCCGAAGGAGGACAGTCCGGTACCGAAGTCATCGAGCGCGAACTTGCAGCCCAACTCCTTCAGCGCCTGAATGAAGCGGTTGGCCTGCGAGAAACTGGCCACGGCCGCGGTCTCAGTGATTTCGAAGCAGATCTTGCTGGCATCCAGGCCGCTACGATGGAACTGATCGATCACGTACGGCAGGAACTTGTCGTCACCCAGACTCTGGCCGGACAGATTGATCGAGCACATCGCCAGACGTTCACGCTCGTCGGCCTCGGACACCAGCCATCGCAGCGCGTTCTCGATCACCCAGCGGTCGATGCTCGGCATGATGCCGTAGCGTTCGGCAGCCGCGATGAAGTTGTCGGGCGAGACGATGCGATTGTTCTCATCGCGCAGGCGCAGCAGCAGTTCATAGTGCGCACCGGTTGCGACCACCTGTAACGGCTGAATCGGCATGCGGAACAGCTCGAACCGATCCTCTTCCAGCGCTGCGTTGATGCGCGCGGCCCATTGCATCTCGCGCCGCCGACGCATCAGCTCGATGTCGTTTTCCGCAAAACTGTGCACGCGGTTGCGACCCTGCTCTTTCGCCGCGGCGCAGGCACTGTCAGCGGCCGAAAGAACCGACGCCACGTCTTCGTTATCCGCGGTGATCGGCACCACGCCGATGCTCGCGCCCAGCCGAAATACGCGCTCTTCCCAACTGAAACGGAAGCTGCGGACCGCCTCGCGCAGCGACTCGGCCATGCGCATCGCCTCATCGAGCGTGCAGGCCTCGAGCAATATGCCGAATTCGTCGCCGCCCAGACGCGACAGCGTGTCACGCCAGCGCACCTTGGACTTCAGCAGTGCGCCCATCTGCCCGAGCAGTGCATCGCCGGCACTGTGACCACAGGTGTCGTTGACGATCTTGAACTGATCGATATCCAGATAGCACAGCGCGTAGCTGGTCTCTCGCGCCTTGGCACTCTTGAGCGCGCGCTCCAGGCGGTTCTCGAACTCGCGCCGGTTGACCAGTCCGGTCAGCAGGTCGTGGCTGGCGTGGTAGCTCAAGCGACGGTTCAGCTCGCGCGACTCACTGACGTCGTGGAACACCAGCACGCCGCCGGC
>DATMRM010000500.1:0-2215 GCA_035566155.1 Steroidobacteraceae bacterium
GTGACGGATGCCCTCCGGTAGCAGCAGCGATACATCGACGGTGCGGGTACCGGCGAAGGTCTGACCGAGTACTTCGCCCGTGTACGAGGACTCGATCGCATCCAGCACATCCTGCGCGCTGAGGCCTGCCATCGCGAGCGCCGGGGGCAGCAGCTGCATCGACAGCATCGGCGTGCCGACCTGGTGCTTGACCTGCAGATCGACGATACCGGGAATCTTGCCCAGGACGGCCGAGATCCGGTCGCCGCTCGCATCCAGCGCATCCAGATCCTCGCCAAACACCTTGATGGCGACCTGCGCGGTCTCACCGCTGAGGCTCTCACTGATGCGGTCGCCGAGGAATGTCACCACTTCGCTTTGCAGTCCCGGGTATTGGTCGAGGATTTCGCGCAGCTGCCGCTGCGCGAGCGTCTGATCGACCGTGGCGTTGCGCTTGAGCTCCACGTGAAACTCGCTACGGTGCGGACCCCACGTGTCCTCGCCGAGTTCGGCGCGGCCGACCTGCTGTTCGATGCTTTGCACGTAGGGGAGGGCCAGTACGTCAGCGCTGATGCGTTGGCCGACGTCGAGCATTCCTTCGAGCGAAATGCCGGGGATCGAGCTGGCGACCTGCATCACGAAGTGGCCTTCGCGAAAATCGGGCATGAAGGTTCCGCCCACGAAAGGCAGTACCGCCAGTGATGCGACCACCAGTCCCAGCAGCAACGCGCTCATCAGCCCGAATCTGGCGCCCACAGCACTGACCGCGGCGCGCTGCCAGGATTTCAGCCGGGTGAGCCAGGCCGCTTCGCGCTGTGCGTCGTGTGGCTGCAGCATCAGCGCGCACAGCGCCGGCGTCGTGGTGATCGCCACCAGCAACGATGCCAGCACCGCGAATATGAAGGCCAGCGCCAGCGGACCGACGAAGTGCCCCTGAACGCTCGAGGCAAACAGTTCCGGCAGGAACACGGCAATCGCCACGACGGTGGCGTAGATGACCGGACCGCGCACCTCGAGCGAGGCATCCAGGATGACCTGCAGCCGCGGGCACGGCGTCGGCGACTGCCGGTTGACGCGCAGCCGCCGCATGATGTTCTCGATACCAATGATCGCATCATCCACCAGGACACCCAGCGCCACCGCGAAGCCACCGAGCGTCATCGTGTTGAGCGTGAGTCCCATCCGATCCAGCACCGCGACCGCCGCCAGCAGCGACAGCGGAATGGCGGTGAAAGCAATCAGCACCGCACGCAGATCGCGCAGGAACAGATACAGGATCGCAACGATCAGCAGCGCCGCGAGCACCAGCGAGTGCTGCAGGTCACCGAGCGCGCGCTCGATGAAATTGGCTGGACGATGCAGCGCCGGATAGACACTGATCCCGCGGGCACGCAGCGCAGGTTCCAGCTCCGTGAGCGCCTTTTCCACCGCCAGCGTGGTCACGAGCGTGTTGGCGCCGTACTGGCTGGCGAGCGACATCATGACGCCGGGCTGACCCATGACCAGCGCATCGCCGGATCGCAGCGCCGGCGCAACCTTCACCTGCGCGACATCGCGTACCAGGATCGGTGTCCGGTTGCGCAGGGTGATCACGGCCTGAGCGATGACGTCCGCATCGGGCGCCGGGATCGGTGACTGGATGAGGATGCGCTGCGTAGCGGTGTCGATGAATCCGGCACCGCGCAGCGGCAGTGCCGCGCGGACGGCGGCCGATAGATCCGTGAGCGACACACCGAAGCTTGCCAGCTTTTCGATATCGGGGGTCACCTGAATCTGCCGCACGCTGCCGCCGAACACGATCACATGCGCGACCCCGGGAACTGCCAGCAGCCGCGGCTTGATCGTCCAGTCCGCGGCGTCGCGCAGCTCGTAGGCATCCACCTTGTCGGACACCAGGCCAATCTTCAGCAGGTCCATCGTGCTGGATACCAGCGGTGAGAGTTTGGGCGGCCCGACCCCGGCCGGAAGACTGCTGCCGAGCTGCGACAGACGCTCGGAGATGCCCTGACGGGCAATGTGAACGTCGGCGCCATCCGAGAAGGTGATGTTGACGACCGACAGACCCGGGATCGACTCGGAGCGCAGCGTCGCGAGCCCGGAGGCGCCATTGACCGCATTCTCGATCGGCCGGGTGACCAGTTGCTCGACCTGTTGTGGCGCGAACCCCGGTGCCTCGGTCTGAATGTCCACCTGCGAGGGAACGAACTCCGGGAATACATCGAGCGGTGAGCTCAGT
>DATMRM010000501.1:0-10402 GCA_035566155.1 Steroidobacteraceae bacterium
GACGTCGGCTTCTCGCAACTGAAGAACAATCTTCAGGCAACGATCGGAGCGACGGTGTTCTTCTGGTGATAGGAGGCAGTATGCAACGCAATCTCGCACGACTTTCCGCTCTGGTGCTCGCCCTTGGCCTGTCAGCGCTGGCGAGCGCGGCCAGTGTCGGACCGGGTACATCGGCGCCCGCGTTTCAGCTCCCCGCCGCCGCCGGCAATGCGGTGGGGCTCGGCGATCTGAAAGGCCAGGTGGTACTCATCAACTTCTGGGCCAGCTGGTGCGGGCCGTGCCGGCAGGAAATGCCGATCCTCGAGCAGATGTACCGCAAGTACAAAACGGCCGGCTTCACATTGCTGGGTGTCAACGTCGAACCGAAGTCCACTGACGCGGTGGGCTTCCTGAAATCCACACCGGTAACCTTCCCGATCCTGTTCGACACGCAGAGCAAGGTCAGCACTCTGTACGAAGTCTCTGGCATGCCGAGCACGGTTATCGTGGATCGCAAGGGCAAGGTGCGCTACATCCACCACGGCTATAAGCCGGGCGACGAGAGTGAATACCTCGACCAGATCCGCACGCTGATGCGAGAATAGTCCGTCGCCGCCGCAAGGAATGAGCATGAATCGAGTCTGTAGAGGGTGCGCGTTGGTGCTTGCTGCCCTGGCGTTCGCCGGCTGCAGCTCGATTCAGCCATGGGTCAAGCCTTACGAGCGCGAGCACCTGGCCGATCCGATCATGTCGTTCGACCGCAATCCGATCGCCAGCGTGTACCTCGACCATGTGTTCGAGGTGCGCGAGGGTGCGCACGGTGCCACCGGCAGTGTCGGTGGCGGGTGCGGCTGTAACTGACACCGCCCGCTCGTGAATCCTTTCCGGACACGATACGCGCGAGCTGCCGGCGCAGCCCTGGTCGCGGTTGTCACGCTCGTCATCGTGACGCGCGCGGACGTACTGCCTGAGGACCGCAGCGATGTGATGTTCCATCGCTACGAAGGCGGCGGCATCACGGTCGAAGGCCCCTCGGTCCTGGTCCGCAAGAAGATCGGAGACTCCTTCTCGGTCTCCTATCAGTACTACGTGGACCTGATCACCAGCGCCTCGATTGACGTGCTCTCCCAGGCCAGCAAGTACAAGGAACGGCGCACGCAGAACAACGTCGGACTGGACTACCTGCACGGCAATACGCTCTACAGCATCGGCTGGATCAACAGCGACGAGCCGGACTACAAGTCCAACACCGCTTTTGCCGGCATCAGTCAAAGCATGTTCGGCGACCTGACGACGGTCTCCTTCGGCTTCAGCCGCGGCTGGGACAAGGTCGGCGAAGTGGACCACGGCATCTTCCAGAAGTTCGTCGGCACCGCGGACCATCGCACCTGGAGCCTGGGTATCTCTCAGGTGCTGACCCGAAACATGCTGCTGGGACTGAACTTCGAGACCGACGAAAACCAAGGCTATCTGCGTAGCCCCTACCGCGGCATACGCTTCGTCGATCCCTCCTCGGCCCGAGGCTACAGTTTTGGCGAGGCCAACACCCCAGCCACGCGTACCGGCAACGCCGCTTCCGGGCAGATCAAGTACTACCTGCCCTGGCACGCCGCGGTGGACGGCAACTACCGCTTCTACACCGACACCTGGGGCATTCAGGCGAACACCGTCAAGCTGGGCTACACCCAGCCGCTGTTTCGAAGCTGGACGTTCGACGCGCTGGCGCGCTACTACTGGCAAGGTCATGCCACCTTCTACAGCGACCTGTTCCCGTTCGCGAATGCGCAGAATTTCGAGTCGCGCGACCGCGAACTGGCGCAGTTCCACAGCCTGACGCTCGGCCTGGGCACCGCCTACGAATTTCATCCTGCCTGGCCGCGATTTCTCGAGCGCGGGCAGATCAATCTCGACGTCCAGCACATCCGAATCGACTACCAGGACTTCCACAACAATCTGCTGACCAGCCCGATTCCAGGCGACGAGCCGCTGTACGCGATCAACGCCAATGTCATGCAGTTCTTTATTTCCTTCTGGTACTGAACGATCATTCGCCTCCTAGGGGTTTGATGCCCTCGGAGGCGAACATGACCAAAGCTCATTTTCTTACGGCGTTGTTGTCCGCTGGGATGCTGCTGGCGCCAGCCACCCAGGCACTCGCTCAGTCAGCGGAGCAGTCGCGCGAAGAGGCGCGGCTCATCACAGCGACGCAGGTGCTCGATGAACTGCGTGAAACACCGGACAACCGCGTGCCCGACTGGCTCATGCAGCGTGCCTACGGGGTTGCGGTGATCCCGGAAGTCATCAAGGGCGCCTTCATTTTCGGCGGCCGCTACGGCAATGGCGTGATGATCGTTCGCGACTCGCACGACCGCTTCGGCAATCCCATTTTCGTCAAGCTGATCGGCGGCAGCGTCGGCTGGCAGGTGGGCGCCACCTCCACTGACGTCGTGCTGATCTTTGTTACCCCGCGCAGCGTACAGAACTTCGCGCGCGGTAAATTCACGCTCGGTGTCGACGCATCGGTCGCTGCGGGCCCGATGGGGCGTCAGGGTGAGGCCGCGGCCGGGGTGAATGCCGAGGTCTATTCCTACTCGCGTTCGCGCGGCCTGTTTGCCGGTGTCGCGCTCGACGGCACAGCGCTGGCCTTCGACAAGCGGGCGAATGAGTTCTTCTACAACAATGAGTCGGTCACGACCGAGATGATTACCAGCGGCAAGGTCACGGCGCACTCGGAAACGGCGCAACGCTTCGTCAACGCAGTGATGGTCAGCACCAAGGACAACCAGCCGCCCGGGCCGGGCTCCACGACACCATCGGCGCCACCGCCGAACAGCGCACCGCCAGCGGCGGGAGCGCAGCCCCCGAGCGGCGTGAAGACGTTCCCGATCGAGGATCCGCACCCGGGCGGCGAACCGAAGTAGGTTCGCGCGAACCTCACGACTTCGCCGGCGAGTTCGCGCGGCGGCGCGCCGCGCGTGCGCTGAAGCAACGAGAAATTCGGGATGGCCGCGGAAATCATTCTTGGACTGACGCTGATCATGAGCGCCATCGGCTTCAACAAGCCTGTCGTGATCCAGTACAACCTGTTCCGGCCCTATTGGTTCCTGCGCAAGCGCCAGTACTGGACCCTCATCAGCAGCGGCTTCGTGCATGCTGATGTCGGGCACCTGCTGTTCAATCTGCTGACGTTCTACTTTTTTGCGTTCCGACTGCAGCAGGCGATCGGGCCCAGCCGATTCACGGCGCTCTACCTGATCGCCCTGGTGCTCAGCAATACCGGCACATACCTCAAGCGCCGGGGCGAACCGGAATACGCCTGCCTGGGAGCGTCCGGGGCAATTCTCGCGGTCATGTTTGCCGAAATCGTCTACTTCCCCACCAGCAGGATCGCGTTTTTGTTTCTGCCGATTCCCATTCCGGCACCGCTGTTCGCCGTGCTCTACCTGGCATACACGATCTACTCGGCGCGCCAGGCCACGGATCGTATCAACCATGACGCACACCTGGATGGCGCGCTGACGGGGCTGATATTTGTCGGGCTCACCGACTGGCCCGCCTGGCTTCGAGCCTGGCACGTGATCCTCGGCTAGACTTGCCGCGTGCCCGCAAGACCCCTACCCCCCAAGCATCGCCCGCGCAGGGGGCACAGCATCTCAGGACGCCAGTTCGTCTCGAGCGGCCTGCCACGACAGTTCTGGCAGGATCTGTATCACTCCTTCATGACGGTGAGCTGGGCGACCGTCTTCCTGAGCTTCGCGACGTTCTTCCTGATCTTCAACCTGATATTTGCCGGAATCTACGCCATCCGGCCCCAGGACATCGCCAATCTGAATCCGCCGAACTACTGGGGGTTGTTCTTCTTCAGCGTCGAGACCTTCGCCACCGTGGGTTACGGCGACATGCATCCGCAGGCACCGTTCGCACACGTGATCGCGGCCATCGAGATCTTCATCGGCCTCATGAGCCTGTCGCTGCTGACCGGAATGATGTTCGCGCGCTTCTCGCGCCCGACCGCGCGCTTCCTGTTCGCACGCAATGCCGTGATTCGCCCGCTGGACGGAAAAATGACACTGATGCTGCGCGCTGCCAATGCCCGGCAGAATATCGTGATGGAAGCGCAGGCCACGCTGCGCTTGCTACGCGACGAGACGCTCCCCGAAGGCGTGCAGCTGCGCCGTATCTACGATCTGAAGCTATTGCGTCAGCAGCACCCGATCTTTCTGTTCGGCTGGACCCTGATGCATGTGATCGACGAGTCCAGTGCATTGCATGGTGAAACGGCGGATTCGCTCGCCCGATCGCAGGCCTATCTGCTGCTGACCATCAGCGGCACCGACGAGACCACCGGGCAGACGTTGATGGCGCGGCAAAACTACGCGAACGATGCCGTGCGCTGGAACCATGGGTTCGCCGACATTCTCACGACCGAGGATGGCGTGGACTACTTCGACTACAACCGCTTCCACCAGATCGATCCACTCTGACGGGCGAAGCGAGCGCACGCCGCGCTGACCTGTTCAGTCCGCTGCGATCTCGCGCGGCGTCACCTCGATCGTGAGCCGTCGCCCACGGCGCAGTACTTCCAGCGTAATGGCCGCACCGATGCTGGAATCGATAAGCAGTCGATGCAGGTCGTCCACGCCCTCAATCCACTGTGCGCCGAAGCGCACCAGCAGATCACCGCTCTGCAGCTCTGCCGCCGCGGCTGCGCTGTCCTCGATCACGCTCAACACGCGCACGCCGGATGCTTTCGGCAGCTCGAAATGCCGCCGCAGCCGCTGCGGGATCATGGTCGTCTGACCGCCGATGCCGATCGACGCCCGGCGCACCCGGCCGTGACGCAGCAGCTCCAGCGCCACGCGCCGCACGGTATCGATTGCGATCGAAAAGCAGATCCCCTGGGCCCCGGCAATGATCGCCGTGTTCATGCCGATCACACGACCACTCGAATCCATCAGCGGTCCGCCGGAATTGCCTGGGTTCAATGCGGCGTCGGTCTGAATGACATCTTCGATCAGCCGCCCCGAACTGGCGCGCAGCGAGCGTCCGAGCGCGCTGACGACGCCCGCCGTCACGGTGCAGTCGAACCCGAGTGGATTGCCGATCGCGATGGCGAGCTGGCCGACACGCAGGCCGTGCGAACTGCCGAGCGTCACGGCTGGCATCGCGGAGGCCGCGACCCGAATCAGCGCGGTATCGGTATGAGGGTCCTCCCCGACCAGGTCCGCATCAAACTCCTCGCCGCGCACGCTCGCCACGCGCAGCGCGCTCGCCCCGTGGACCACATGGCTGTTGGTCAAAATCAAACCGTCAGGCGTGAACACGAAGCCCGAGGCGCTGCCACCCTGAGGCCCGCGCTGTGCGCGTTCGGGCGTGCGTCGCGTATGGATGGCCACGACCGCTGAGGTCGATCCTTCTGCCACCCCGACGACAGTGCGCGAATAGGCATCGAGCAGCGGGGCGTCGTCAATGGCACTGTCGTGCACCACGGCATTCACAGTGACAGCTCTCCGCTGCGCAGCGCCGCCGCCACGGCTTCGGCGCGGGTGGCGGCGTCGAGTTTGTCCAGGATCGCGGCAATATGAAATTTCACGGTATTCGGCGACACCTGCAGCTGCCGTGCGATGCCCTTGTTGGAAATGCCGGTCGCCACCAACGCCAGTACCTCGCGTTCACGCGAAGTGAGGCGGGCCGGGGCGCGTTGCGCGGAGAGGTTCACTGTCATCGTTATGGAGACACCTGAAGCCGACTACAAGGAGCGGACGTCAGGCTTTGGCTGGCCGCCACTCTCCGACTTCGATCGCGATGCTCTCGGTCTGCCCGCCGCGTCGGCGCAGCAACGCCAGCGTGCGCCCCGGGCTGGCGCCCGCCAGTCTGGCCGCCAGGGCTTCGATATCAGCGACCGGCGCCCCGTCCAGCGCCTCGATCAGATCCCCGGGCGCAAGCCCGGCGCGCTCCGCCGGCGAGCCGCTCTCAACGCCAGCCACTGCTGCGACCGTCCGTCGGGCACGGCCCCAGCGCGTTCGCGTCGCCTCATCGAGCCACAGATGCTGCAATCGCAGCCCGAGATACGGTCGGGGCAGATAGCCGCGCTGTTCGACCACGCTCGCGATGCGCTCGATGGTCGCGGACGGTATGCCCAGCAAGCTCCCGCGCGGCCCCGCGACCAGCATCGCCTGAGCGGCGCCGGCGAAGTCAGCCACCAGTGCGCCCTCGAATCGGACATCGAGCTGGCCTTCGAACTCCAGACGCTGATCGATCGTACCGCCGCGGCGCGACGACCAGGCGGGCCCCGCCAGACGCACCGAACCAAAACTGACCAGCGGGCCGCCACGTGAGCGGCCGACAAAGACCACACCGGCCCCTGCTTGCAATGGCGTCGATGACACCGAGGCAGAAGCTGGCTCGGCACTGCCGGGAACTTGCAGCACTGCGACATCGGTCGTCAGATCGCATGCCAGCACCCGCGCCCGCTGCTCGCCGGCCGCCGACAGTACCCCGACCTCTTCATCACCGCCAAGGGCCTCCGCCGCTGTGACGATCAGATCCGGCCGCCAGTGAAAGCCTGAGATCGCGCGGTGCTTTCCGCAGACGATGCTGACAGCGCGGGGTGCGAGCGATGCGGACAGGCTGGAGCGCGCCTGCGACCATTCCTGCAAAACCGAGATTTGGCTCATGGGTGACCTCGTCAGAGAAGTGAGGTCAAAGATGCCCAGCGCGCTGCGGGGGCGGTACTACCCGAACGGGCAGGACTGAAAAAAAAATGAGGCGGCATCGCCGCCTGGGTCTTGCCCTGGCTGACGATGCCGCCCCGCTTCCCCCCGCATCCAGTACGCGCCGTGCGTCGATTAATAGCAACATCGGGCAGGCGGCTTTCGCAGCGGACTCTAACACTATCGGCGACCAATTTGCAGCAAAACAACACGATCCGTCAGGGCGGTTGACACACCTGCGGTCCGCCCAGATCGGCGCGGCTAAGGCGCCGGCCGTCCGGAGCGCTGGTCGGCGCATGCTCATGCAGGTATGCGCCCAGCGCGTCCGTGTCCAAGGGCCCGACTTCGCCCTGGCCGGCGGCGGACAGAAGCGTGAAATTATCGCCGCCGGCGGCCAGAAAATCATTGACGGTCACCCGGTAGTGACGGATCGGATCGATCGGCGCACCGCTGGCGTCGCAAGCAGCTCGCACGTGCGAGCCCAGCGTTTTGGTCGCATCCCAGCTATAACGCAGCCCGGACGTCTTGAGAATTCGGATCCCCGCGACACCGCCCTCGCGCGGCCATTGCTGCTCGAGCACGGCCAACAGCTGCTCACCGGTCATATCCAACGTCACCAGATGATTGCCGAAGGGATGCAGCGTGAGCAGATCGCCGTAGTTGAGTGCTCCGCCTCTCAGATCCGCACGCAGTCCGCCAGGGTTCATCAGCGCGATGTCAGCATGGGTCGCCGAGCGCTGAGCATCGGCGACCAAATCCCCGAGTGCGGACTCCCCGGCCTCGTTCGTCATCCGTCCGATCGGCTGCCGCAGAGTGCCCACTGCCCGGCCTACCTTCGCTGCGACCAATGCCTGGGCGCGCTCAGTCAGGCGCAGGGCCTGTGAATCGCCCGGCAATCCGGGAGCGACATCCGCCCAGGTCGGCACGATGCGCGCTGACTTTGCGACCACGTCGCGGGTGGCCGGGTCAACCTGCAGTTCGATCTGTTCAAATGCCTCGCCGTATGAGTACGCCTGGGTCACCAGCACCGGGCTGCCGCTGCGGCTGGGAAGCAATGTGTTGGTCAGATTGTGCGTATGACCGGAAACCACAACGTCGATGTCCGGATCAAGCTGCGCAACGAGCTGGCGCAGCGGCCCCTGATACTCGATGCCGTGATCGGTGACGAGCGGCGTCAATCCCTGGTGAATGATCACGATCAGAGTGTGAACGCCCTGTGCTTCAAGCTCGGCCGCCGCCTGATTGATCGACTGCGCTTCGTCCAGGAATTCCACGTCGCGAACGGCCCATGCGGGCACGATACTCGGCGTCTCGCGCAATACCGCGCCGATCACGCCGACCGGAATCCCGCCCAGCGTCACCACAGTGTAGGCCGGCAGCAGCAGCTGACCGCTCGCGCGCAGCCGCACGTTCGAACACACATAAGGCACGCGGCTGCCGCGGTACCGGTGCTCGAGGAAGGGACCGTCAGGTGAGTTGCCGCCGTCGAGCAGACGATGAATCTCGCCGATGCCCGCATCGAACTCGTGGTTGCCGAGTGTGCCGACCACGTTGCAGGTATTCGGATGTCGGCGCCAATCGTGAGTGTCGATCGGCCGCGTTGCCCAGCCGAAATGACAGTGTCGATCGGCCAGCAGGTTCAGGAACTCAATGCCAGGCTCGTTGCGCAGCAGCCTCGTCGCCGGTGGGCTGGCTCCGACCAGATCGCCGGCATGCAGGATCAGCGTGCGCTGCGGCGCGCTCTTTGCCGCGGCCTTCAGGTAGGCCGCGAGCGCGGCCGCGCCGCCGACCGCGCGTGCGAAAGGCGTCACCGGAATCTGCAAATTGCCGTGGAAATCGTTGAAGCCGAGAAGCTGCAGGGTCACGTTTCCGGCACGGTTGGCGCCCGGCCCGGACCACACAATCGCCTCTTCCGGCGGCGGCCATAGGTGGCTGGCAGGTTCCGCCGCGCCGCAGCGGCCTGCGGCCACAGCAGCGATCGCAGCCACGATCAGCCTGGGCAGCAACATTTATCGAACCCAAGAATTAGAGTAGATTGCGTTGTGAGTCGCCCACAGATAAGTGTTGTATTGGCGAAACCACGATCGGTGCACTGGCGTGATCGGCCACCGCACCACAATTGAACGCCATCGAACGACATCACATGGGCGGACGACGGGGAGGCGGCGCGAGCACATCGCCATCACAACACAAGACGAAAGGCTCAGTAAATACAACATTTTTGACCTGCCGTAGCCGCGCGTCTGGCGCACACGCTCCACAGATCATCGCACCGTGCGTCCGCTGGCCAGGTTATTGCACAGGTGAAACTGCGTTGGAACGCATCTTACGACTCAAGCATTAGGGTGCCGTGACAAGGGGCGACGCACCGGAAGAACTCAATCTGTTGCCCCGACGGCGTATGTCGTTTTCAAACAGCTTTTGGGGAGACAGCTCATGTCTACGATTCAAAGAAAGGCGCTACCAGGCGCTCTGATACTGGCCGCGACGGCCTTCGCTGTCGCGCCACCCTCACTGCGGGCGGCCGGGGCGGACGCTGCCGCGAATGCCGAGAATGAATCCAGTCTTGAGGAAGTCATTGTCACCGGTACCCGACAGGAGGGACTCACGGCTGCTGAGAGTGCCGCGCCCATCCAGATCCTGAGTTCCGACGCCCTGCAGGCCGCGGCCTCCAGCCCGAACCTGATGGCCGCGCTGTCGCAGCTGGTGCCCTCGCTGACGATGCAGGCATTCGGCGCCGACATGGCGGGACAAACCCTTCAATACCGTCTCTATGGCCTGAGTCCCAACGACGTATTGGTACTGGTGGATGGCAAGCGCCGTCACACCACCTCCAACCTCGCGGTGGATGTTGGCTCGCCCTATCAGGGCGCCGCAAACGTCGACGTCAATATGATCCCAATCGATGCGATCGATCACATCGAGGTCTACACCGAAGGTGCCGCGGCGCAATACGGCACGGACGCCATCACCGGCGTCATCAATATCATTCTGAAGAAGAATTCTTCCGGCGGCATCGTCAATGCCACCCGCGGCGGTTACTTCAATGGCGGCGGTGTCACCGACGATGTCTCCGGCAGCGTGGGCTTCGAACCCCTGTCTGGCGGTTACTTCACCATCAGCGGTGACTGGTATGGTCACGGCCACAGCAACCGCGGTGGTATCGATGAGCGCCTGGTGAATCCTGCGAACCTCGCGACCGCTCCTTACTCGAACGTCGTCAATGTCACCGGTTATCCCTACGTCAACATGATTCAGGGTGACGGCGAGCAGCACTGGAAGACCACGTTCCTGAACAGTGGCGCTCCGATCGGCGATAGCGCGAATGCGTACTTCTTTGGTTCCTACGGCGAGAAGACCGCCAACTCGTACGAGAACTATCGCCCGCCGACCGAGACCTCGTTCACCAACTCCGCGGGCGTGACGACCTATCCGTTCCCGTTTGGTTACAATCCGCAGGAAAGCAACAAGGAAACCGACTATCAGCTCAACGCCGGTGTCAAGGGTCTCCTGGCCGATTGGCATTGGGATCTGGGCACCGGGCTTGGCGGCAACAAGAGTCAGATCTCAACGCTCGATACCGCCAACCCACAGCTCTATATACAACAGGGCGGCGGGGTCCTGAACCTGCAGAACATTTATGACGGCTATCTGAAATCATCACAGTGGGCCAGCACGCTCGATGTCAATCGCGACCTTGACGTCGGACT
>DATMRM010000502.1:0-3412 GCA_035566155.1 Steroidobacteraceae bacterium
GCTCGGCCGGAACGACGTGATCGATGCGCTAGATACCTTGCGCTCGTGGCGCAGTGGCGGCGCCCGCATTGCAGCCGCCTGTACGGGTACCTTCGTGCTGGCTGAAAGCGGCTTGCTCGACGGTGGCGAAGCCACGACCACCTGGTGGCTCTCGCCGGTGTTTCGGCAGCGTTACCCGCGTGTGCACCTGGACGCGAATCGCATCGTCGTTCCCAGCGGCAATGCGCTAACGGCAGGGGCGGCCCTGAGTCACCTCGACCTTGCACTCTGGTTGATCCGCAACAACAGCCCTGAGCTTGCGGCGCTCGTGGCCCGGTACCTCGTATTCGATTCGCGGCCGTCGCAGTCCGCCTTTGCGATCTCCGATCACCTGTCCCATTCGGATCCGCTCGTCGAGCGTTTCGACCGCTGGGTGCGCGAACACCTCAACACGGCGATCGCACTCGACGACGTCGCGGACGCATTGGCGACGAGCAAGCGGACATTGACGCGACGTCTGAACGCCGTGCTCGGTAAAACGCCCGTCGAGTACATACAGGATCTGCGGGTCGAGCGTGCCGTTCATTTGCTGAAAACGAGCAAGGACAGCGTGGATCGCATCGCCGAGCAGGTCGGCTACGCAGACGGCGTCACATTGCGCACGCTGCTGCGGCGGCGGATAGGTAAGGGGGTCCGTGAGTTGCGGGCGTCGTGAGTCTTATCGACTTTTGGAGTATACCGATGGCCGTGTTCGACGGGTCCCACGGGAGACCAGAACCGGACATTACTTATATGGTCGCCTCCCTTTTGCAAGGCGATTGTGCGTGGCGAGGAGGGTGGTTGCGGACTTATATCCGGACTCGATCGCGGGAAGTGCCCGCCGGCCCCGATGGATTTCGCCGCAAAGGTCCTAATCTAAACGAGCGGACTCAAGGTCCGAGAAATGTCTCAGGCTTGCCCTTGCGCGGTCCAACCTGTCTTGCCATCGTTCAATACACCTGTGCAACCGTAGATGAGGTTAAATGCCTTGAAGCATGGCTACTGTACCGGCGTTGCCTGATACGTTCGCCCATACGCCAGCAGCGCCCAGATCGTTCGCGCCATCTTGTTGGCCAGTGCCACAGCGACGACGTTCGTAGGACGTCGCGTCAACAGAAGGCGCAATCTCTCGGGCAGGTGCTTCGAACTTGAGATAACAGCTCGAGCGCCGTGTATGAGTAGCGTCCGTAGATACACGTCGCCACGTTTGCTGATGCCGCCCAGCCTGATCTTGCCGCCCGAGCTGCTTTGACGTGGCACCAGGCCGAGGTAAGCCGCAAATTCGCGCCCAGAACGGAAGTTCTTCGCCTGACCGATGACAGACACTGCGGCGGTGGCCGTAAGCAGACCGACGCCAGGAATCTCTGAGATGCGTCGACAGGCTTCGTCACTGCGTCGCCATTCGACAATGCGCTGCTCGATGCGCCTGATCTGGTCGTCCAGCACGAGCATTCGTGAGAGCTGGTCCTGGAGGCTTTCCGTGAGCATCGTCGGCAAATGGTCTGCCAGCGTTGCAAGTGCCGCTCTGGCGGCCTCGATCGAGGCACGGCGACCCTGCGGCAGGACCACGCCGAACTCGTACAGCAGACCGCGTATCTGGTTGACCTGCATGACGCGGAACCGTACGAGTTGCTGCCGCATCCGGTGAAGCGCGAGCATGGCCTGCTGGTCTTCCGTCTTGACGGCCACGAAGCGCATGCCCGGACGCTGCGCAGCTTCCCAGATTGCCGCCGCGTCCGCGGCATCGTTCTTGTTCGATTTGACGAACGGCCGCACGAACTGCGCTGCAATGAGCCGCACATCGTGACCAAGCCGCGCCAGTTGCCGTGCCCAGTGATGAGCGCTGCCACAGGCCTCCATCACTACACGTGACACTGGCCGGTTGGCAAAGAACGGTAGCAACTGCGCGCGTTTAAGAACCTTGCTGTGGATTGCGCCGGTGTCAGGCTCAACGAAATGGATCTGGAAGACGCGTGTAGCCAGATCGATGGCAATGATCGTGGGTTCCATTTGATTCTCCTTGGCGGCAGGACTGCCGAATCCGCAATGTCGCACGTTCCGGAAGCGAGACCGCGGCGCCGGACGGACCGTTAAGGCGGGAGGCGACCATTCCATCTATAAAGCTACTACAACACAATGTCGAGGCCATTCTGAAGTGTCGTAGTGGCAGCAAAGTAGAAGTGTCGCGGTTTGTGCCTTTGTTATCTCTTTGACGAGGTTTTGAGTGCAGGGTCCTGGAGGCTGGCCGTAGTTTTGCCAATCGCGGTGTTCAGATCCCCAACGGTAATCTCGCGCTGTTTCTTTGTGCCGATCCTGCGTTCCTTCATTCTCGGCGCCTGCCCCTGATTGGTTCGCGATGGCGAACCTGACGCGCGGCGGTTATCGCGATCGGCCTGAATCAACTGCGCGACCTGCAGCACATGACCCAGCCGCTTGTGATCAACCACGGCGCCCTGATCAATCTCGGAGAGCCTGTCGTAAGGCCTGCAGGGAAGGGCGATGCCATCCGCGCGGATCTCGATGCGCCCATCCGGATACTCATACACATCGATGTAGCGTCCGACCAGCCTGCGGGTCGCTTCCGTATCGTCCAGCAGGTAGATCACCCGGTCATACTGCAGCGTCAGCGTGCGCGTGACCCGACGCGGTTCACGCCACGTCAGGATGGTATCGAGGTCCTCGTCCGCCCGCAGTGGCCGGTGTGCGTTAAACACGCTCCTGGGCGCCTTGCCAAAGCGCGTGTTGTAGTCGGCGATGAAGCGCGGCGCATAGGCATTGGCCGCTGCCTGCGTGTCGATGCCCCGTAGCCGCAACTCCTTCACCAGCCGGTCCTGCAGCGTCAGGTTCGCGCGCTCGACGCGGCCCTTGGCCTGACTCGAATTCGCACACAGCCCATCAATGTTCAGCTCGAACATCGCCCGGCCGAAGTGCGTCACGCCCTTGCCGCCGCTCGTCGCCATCTGCGTCGAGCGGAACACGCTCGCCTTGTCGCTATAGAACGCCACCGGCTTGCCATGCTGTTCCAGATACGCCCGGGTCACTTCAAAGTAGCTGAAGGTCGATTCGGTCGCCGTGAAGTGCAGCGCCATGATCCGGCTGGTTGCATCGTCGACATACACCAGCAGCGTGCACGCCGGCGCGCGGTCCTCAAACCAGCGGTGATCGCTGCCATCGATCTGCACCAGTTCGTCCGCCAACTATTTCCTCTCGAAGCAAACCGACCTCTATGCCTTGCTCAACTACGAGCACGTGCATGGCGACGGCGTAAAAGCCACGCTGTTCACCGCAACGCCTTCGAGCGGCGCCAACCAGACCATCGTCAGCCTGGGCATCCGGCATCGGTTCTGACGCATCGCTGCCAGGGTTTTCTTGCGAAATGTTTTTCGACCTGCGA
>DATMRM010000503.1:0-2510 GCA_035566155.1 Steroidobacteraceae bacterium
TAAATGCTTGATCTTCATGTTCATCTCCTTGTCGCCAAATCGAACGCTTAACCTAAGCAGGGAAAAAGTTCGCTTTACCGCATTGAATTGAGCGCGCAATTCAGAGAAATAAAACAGCCACGGTTGTGCGTGGCTACCGCCGTTTTCGGAGCCAGCAATGAAACGACGGAAACCCGTCAACACGGCCGTCTATTAGGGAATGCAGGGCAATAACGTCGGTGATCCGATCGAGACAACTCTGCCGTGACAGGGAACAACGCTAGGGATCTTGATTTGCTCCACCAGGCAACTCCTTGCCGCCTGGTGTCGGCAGACACGTGCTGAAGAGTGGCACGGAAATGTGCGCATTGGTGACTTTGTGAGTCAGCAGCGCATTAAGATTGCGTCGCGTGAATGGTTATAGACCGCGTCTGAGACGAATACCGGACAAAAGCTAGGTGGATTTTAACGCCGGCTCTATCGAAAACTGAGGAATGAGGTCGATCAATTGCCGTCTCGCTTTGTGTCATCGAGCGTCCGCCAAAGTCCGCGTGGGGGCGGCGTGCCAATCCTATCAACTTAAGCCGCAGAGGCTTGTAAACACGGGGCTGAGCGGGTAGGATTCGGAATGTCGTAATCCTCACTATTTCACGATATGAACTCGGGTTATCCCTATACTGAGCGGGTTCATCAGCTACCTTCATTCGGCGGAACTGCGTACGCGTCATGTTGCCGATCCGAGGCATTTCAGCCGGCGCCGCAAGCTGGACTTCGCCATACTGATCAGCTGGTTTCTCGGCTGCAACCGGGCCTGCGTTCAGACTGAGCTCGACCGCTTCTTCGCGGTGCTGCATAACCAGGCCGAACTGGTGCGAGGCGCAAGCGCCCAGGCACTTTCGAAAGCCCGGCAGAACCTGCCGCACACCGTGTTCACCGATCTGACGCAGCATCTGCTTACGCTCGTCGACCAGCACATCGGCATGCCGCGCTGGCACGGGCTGCGCGTGGTGGCCGCCGACGCGAGCGATGTGCGGCTGACTACGCGCGATGCCACGCGTCGCGTGATCCAGTTTGCCAAGGTCTTCGCGCTGTACCTGCCCGGCGTCGAGATGATGCTGCATGCGACGCTGTACGGTACTGATACCGGCGAGCGGCAGATGCTGTTCGAGCACCTCGATCTGCTGGGCAAGAATGACCTGCTCGTGCTGGACCGCGGTTATCCCGCCTCCTGGCTGATGGCCGCACTCCAGATGCGCGCGATTCACTTCTGCATGCGCATTGACAGCATCGGCGGCGCTGCCGTCACAACGTTCCTGCGCAGCGGTGCAGGCGAGGCGATCGTGACGTTGCCACCGCCAAACCGCCCGGACGCGAGCGACTACGAGATTGAACGTGCGCCGGTCACGGTGCGCCTCATCCGGCTCGTGACACCCGAGGGCCGCGTGCGTGTGCTGGCCACCAGTCTGCTCGATACCCAAACATGGCCCGCTGCGGACTTCGCCGCCCTGTACCACCAGAGGTGGCGAATTGAGGAAGCGTTCAAACGGATCAAGCATCGATTGGCGCTCGAGGCCGTTTCCGGACTGAGCTGGCTGACGCATCAGCAGGATCTCGCCGCGAAGGTCCTCAGCGACAATCTCAGCGCGCTGCTGTGCCTGGAAGCACTCGGTGAGCGCGACGGACAGATCAGCGAACACACGCCCACCTTGATCTGTTCGTCCACCGACGCGCTGCTCAAGATCAACCGCACGCGCGCATTTGCCCACATCCGGCAGTGCCTGCCGCGCTGGCTGTGCGATGGCGTTGCGCCTGCCATCGATGATCTGACTCGCCTGCTTCGTCATATCGCTGACAATGTCATCCGCTTCATGCCCGACCGTAGCCGACCTCGACCGCTGCAGCCCAAGCCACACAAGGCATTCGCCTCCAAAGCCGTCATGTAGCTCGCCTTAAGTTGCGAGGATTGGGCGGCGTGCTACTCCACACTCTGGTGCGATAGAGCGTGGGACGGCCGATCGGGCTCCCTGTTGTCGGCACTGATTTTCCATTCCTAAGCGCTGGCTCATCGGGCGTCGCTAAGCCGGTGGTTGCCTGTAAGCCCACGAGCACACTTCGCATGTCTCCTCGCGGCAGTGCCCGCGTCGGGTTACGCTATTGCCAGTAGTAGTCAGGCCGATACCTGCGGGTACGGGCAATCACAGTGCTTTTGAAACCGACTGCCCGAGCAGTAGTATTTCGTCAAACTGGGTTATTAATTCGAAACACAAGAGAAACGCCAACGTATAACAGGGTCCCGGAAATCTGTGAATCCATCGCAAGATAGGTACTGCAAAACGCGTTCTAACGGGGTCGCGAGTCATCGCGTAGGCGATGATAATCCCGATCGCCGCCCCCCGAGTATATCGGTCGGATAGTGCAAGCCGAGATAAACGCGCGGCAGGCATATGAAGATCGCGGTATACAAAAGCGCGAGCACGCCGACGCGGCGCCAGACGAGAAAAATTCCTGCCGCGAACGTCATCCACAGCATC
>DATMRM010000504.1:0-10065 GCA_035566155.1 Steroidobacteraceae bacterium
GCAGCACTTTGGCGCTCCGACCAACCTGATGTTGTTCGGCATGGCGGCCTCGGTACTGCTGTCACTGCTGCCGCAGATCGGCGAACAGGTGGACTACCTGCGCTTCCTGCCGAAGCGGCAACGCGGCAAGGCGCTCAGCTGGTGGACCGCGCTGCTGACGACGGGCCCCGGGTGGGTGCTGATCGGCGGCTTCAAAATCCTTGCCGGCTCCTTTCTCGCGGTCTTCGCGCTCCGCCACGGTATTCCCAGCAGTCAGGCCACGCAGCCCGTACAGATGTATTTCGTGGCATTCCGCGAAACGATCGGCTCGCCGCTGACCGCGCTGCTACTGACCGGGCTGTTCGTGATCGTCTGTCAGCTCAAGATCAACGTGACCAATGCCTATGCCGGCTCGATCGCCTGGTCGAATTTCTTCTCACGCCTGACGCACAGCCACCCGGGCCGGGTCGTGTGGCTGGTTTTCAATGTGATCCTCGCACTGATGCTGATGGAGATAGGCATCTTTCATGCGATCGATGACGTATTGCGTATCTATGCCAATTTCGCGGCCGGCTGGATCGGTGCCCTGACGGCCGATCTCGTCATCAACAAACCCCTGGGGCTGAGCCCGCCTTATATCGAGTTTCGACGCGCACACCTGTACGACGTGAACCCGGTGGGGATCGGCGCGCTCATACTCTCGATCTCGGCGTCGAGTCTGGCCTACCTCGGCCTGTTCGGATCGGTCGCGCAAATACTCTCGCCGTTCGTCGCCCTGCTCAGCGCCTTCGCTGCCGCACCATTGATCGCGTGGTGCACCGGCGGCCGCTACTACCTCGCCCGTGAGCCGACGGGTCTGCCGCCGCATGCGGACGCATTGCGCTGCACAATCTGCGAGAACGTATTCGAGACCGCCGACATGGCATTGTGTCCGGCGTACTCGGGACCGATCTGTTCGCTGTGCTGCACGCTCGAATCGCGTTGTCGCGATACCTGCAAACCGCACGGACGCGTCGCGCAGCAGCTCGCTGGGCTGATGACGCGGCGCTTGCCGCAACGGGCGGCAGCCGCACTCAACACCCGCAGCGGCCATTTCGCGGGCATCTTTCTGCTCTGCAATCTGATCACCGGTCTGATCCTGTCGTTCATCTATCACGAGTACAGCGGCGCTGACCCCGGAGCGCGCGTGCTCGTGCAAACCACGCTGTGGCTGGTGTTTCTGAGCCTGCTGGTCCTGTCAGGGATCGGCGCCTGGCTCATCGTGCTGGCGCACGAGAGCCGGCGCATCGCGGAAGCGGAATCAACGCGCCAGACTGCGATGCTGATGGAGGAGATCGAAGCACACCGCCAAACCGACGCCGCCCTGCAGCGCGCAAAGGAAGTCGCCGAGGGGGCGAACCTGGCCAAAACGCGTTACATCGTTGGCATGAGCCATGAAATCCGCACGCCTCTGAATTCCATCTTCGGCTATGCCCAGTTGCTCGAACGCGGCAACATCAGCCACTCTGACAATGCCGTGCGCGTGATCCGCCGCAGCGCCGAGCACCTGTCGAATCTGATCGACGGCCTGCTGGACGTTTCGAAAATCGAGAACGGCGTTTTGAAGCTCAATCGCGATGTCGTGGCATTGCCCGAGTTTCTCGATCAGCTGGTGGACATGTTCCGTCTGCAGGCGATGGCAAAGGGTCTGGAGTTCCATTATCAGGCGCCGCCGTGGCTGCCGGCGCAGGTCCATACCGACCAGAAGCGTTTGCGGCAGATCATCATCAATCTGCTGTCGAACGCGCTCAAGTACACCGAGCGCGGCGCAATCACTCTGGCGGTGCGTTATCGCAATCCGATCGCAGAGATCGAGATCCTGGACACCGGTCCCGGCATTCTACCCGCCGATCAACACCGTATCTTCGAGCCCTTCGAGCGGGGCAGCAGCGAATCCGCCCGCGCGGTACCGGGGACAGGTCTCGGCCTGACGATCACCAAGTTGCTGACCCAGATCATGGGCGGCGAGATCCAGGTTCGCAGCAGCAGCGCCGGATCCGGTTTCACCGTCAAGCTGATGCTAGGTGAAGTACACGACCGCATCCCGCTGCCCCGCGCTACCCACCGTTTCTGCGACTACACCGGACCGCGTCGCAAGGTACTGCTGGCCGATGATGATCCGATGCATCTGGAGCTGGTGCAGAACCTGCTGCGATCCCTCGGATTCACCGTCTTCATGGCGCGCGATGGCAAGACCTGCATCCAGCTGGCACAGCAGTGTCAGCCTGATCTTGCGATGGTGGATCTGTCGATGCCGGACATTTCCGGCTGGGAAGTGACCCGACAGCTGCGCGCGCTTCCGCCGCTCGCATCGATGAAGGTGATGATCGTCTCGGCCAATGCCTATGAGTATTCGGCCGGTGCCGGCGTTCATCACGATCTGTTCGTCACCAAGCCGATAGATCTGTCGTTGTTGCTTGGACAGATCGGCGCGCTCCTGGGGTTGACCTGGATCGAGCAGGGGTCGGTTGATCGGCCTGACGCCGACGCTGAGCCGGCGCGCAGCACGGGCGACGGCGGGCGACACCACTTCGACGATCTCTACCGTCTGGGCCGGATCGGGCATGTGCGAGGCATCGAGGCCAAGTTGCGCGAACTGGAGCTCGAGGACCCGGCGAACGAGGCCATCACTGCGCAGCTGCGCGCACTGGTGTCAAATTTCGATCTCAAACGCTATCTGAACGTGTTGGAGAACCTGCGTGCTAACGGCTGAACGCACTGGGCTGCGACGCGACACTGTTTTGGTCGTCGATGACACACCGGAAACGCTCAGCCTGCTGACGGACACGCTCGATCAGGCGGGCTTTACGGTGCTGATAGCGACCGACGGCGAGAGTGCGTTGGATCTGGTGGATCAGATCACACCCGATCTGATACTGATGGATGCCCGTATGCCGGGCATCAGTGGTTTTGAGACCTGCAAGCGGCTGAAACGCGACAAGCTGCTGGCGCACCTTCCCGTCATTTTCATGACGGGGCTGTCCGAGACCGAACATGTCCTGGAAGGTCTGGCGTGCGGCGGTGTCGACTACGTGACCAAGCCGCTGATACTCGATGAACTGCTCGCGCGCATCCGCGTTCATCTCGGGAATGCGCGGCTTGCACAGGAGACTCACGCCGCGCTGGATGCCAGCGGGCGCTTCCTGATCGCCACTGACCGCGCCGGCCGCGTGCTGTGGTGTACCCCCAAGGCGCGCACGTTGCTGACTGGCTCGAAGATTCCGGCACAGGTCATCGAGCAATCGCTGCGCGCACGCCGATCGGACGGGGAAGCCACTGCGCGCTGCCTGGTGGAACTCGATGGCCGGCGGCTGGAATGCTCGCTGCTGAGTTCGTTGGGCGCGGATGAGTTGTTGTTCCGCGTAGCCGAACTGGCCAATACCGACGACGCCGATCAATCGCTTCTGCAGCGCGCGTACGGACTGACGGCCCGAGAGGCCGAGGTCTTGATCTGGATCAGCCGCGGCAAAGCCAATCGCGACATCGGAGAGATCCTTGACATCAGCCCACGCACCGTCAACAAACACCTGGAGCCCATCTTCGTGAAGCTCGGCGTTGAAAACCGTGCAGCAGCAGCCGCTGCCGCGGTCAGGACACTGACGCTATGACCTTCGCAGCGATCGCGTCGGAGCCTTATCGCTGGCCGTTCGACGGCGGGTTTACTGCACAGAACACGGCATTGATCGTGATCGACATGCAGACCGATTTCTGCGGTATCGGCGGTTATGTGGACAAGATGGGCTACGATCTGTCGCTGACACGGGCACCGATCGAGCCGATTCGCCAGCTGCTGATGCAGGCCCGCCAACGCGGACTGCAGGTCATTCACACTCGAGAAGGCCATCGTCAGGACCTGTCGGATCTGCCGCAAAACAAGCGCTGGCGCTCGCGTCAGATTGGTGCCGGCATCGGCGATGATGGTCCGTGCGGCAAGATCCTGGTGCGCGGCGAACCGGGCTGGCAAATCATTCCGGAACTGGCACCGCTGGCGGGTGAGATCATCATCGACAAGCCGGGTAAGGGATCTTTCTGCGCCACCGATCTCGAGCTGGTGCTGCACACTCGTGGCATCCGCAATCTGGTCCTGACCGGTATCACGACCGACGTATGCGTCCATACTACAATGCGAGAGGCAAACGATCGGGGATTCGAATGTCTGCTGCTCGAGGATTGTTGTGGCGCGACCGACTACGGCAATCACCTGGCGGCGCTGAAAATGGTCAAGATGCAGGGCGGTGTCTTTGGCGCGGTGGCGAGCTCAGCTGCCCTGATGGCGGTGCTGAACTGACCGATTGCGCAGGCTCGAGCTTGGACTAGGCAATGATTGCCGACATCCAGCTCGTCGTCTGCCTGCTGATTGTCATCGCCGTCGTGGCCATCGTCGCGCGACGGCTGAATATCCCCTCCCCCATCCTGCTGGTACTCGTAGGCGTGGTGCTGGCACTGCTGCCGGGCCTGCCAACGCTCGAGCTCGCACCGGACATTCTCTTGCTGTTAGTGCTGCCCCCGGTCATTTATTCGGCGGCGGTGGCAATGAGCTGGCGCGAATTCCGCTTCAACCTGCGCCCGATCTCACTGCTGGCCATCGGTGCGGTCATTTTCACCACCGCGGCGGTCGCCCTGGCCTGTCACTGGCTGTTGAATCTCTCGTGGGGAGTAGGCTTCGTGCTGGGCGCGATCGTCTCACCCCCCGATGCCGTCGCGCCGCTGGCGATCGCACGTCGACTGAACCTGCCCCGCAGAATTACCATCATCCTCGAAGGCGAAGGTCTGGCGAACGACGCGTCGGCGCTCATCCTCTATCGATTTGCGGTAGCGGCGGTCGGGGGCGGCTTATTTTCCTTCAGTCACGCGGCAGGCACGTTCCTGGCCATCGTGGCCGGGGAGCTGGCGTGGGGGATCGCCGTCGGCTGGACGATGCTGCGGCTTCGGCGTTGGGTCGCCGATCCGCGCGTTGAGATCGTTCTATCGGTGTTGACACCGTTCCTGGCCTATTGGCCACCCGAGCATCTGGGCGGATCGGGGGTGCTCGCAACCGTAACAGCCGGGCTGTATATCAGCTGGAACGGATTGCGTCTGATTAGCGCCGCGACGCGACTGCAGGGCATTTTCTTCTGGGATTTCCTCATCTACGTCATCGAGGGCCTCGTGTTCCTGCTGACCGGCCTGCAGGCGCGTCCCGTCCTGGCAGGCATCCGCAACTACACGGCTGAGGAGTTGCTCGTGTCTGGAGCGGTGGTCAGCGTGGTCGTGTTGCTCACGCGCTTCGCCTGGATCTATCCAGCGACCTACCTGCCACGGTGGCTGATTCCGGCCATCTCCCGCCGGGATCCGGCTCCGCCGTGGCAATGGCCCTTCATGCTGGGCTTCACCGGCGTTCGCGGCATCGTGTCACTTGCCGCCGCACTCGCCATTCCCCTCACCACGGCCGACGGAATGCCGTTTCCGCAGCGCGATCTGCTGCTGCTGCTGGCCTTCGCCGTGGTCCTGATCACCCTGGTGGGACAGGGACTGACGTTGCCCTACCTGATCACTGCGCTGAAGCTGTCGGATGCCGGCCTGCGCGAGAATGGTGAAAGGAGGATCGAGGAGCTACGGGCCAGAATCCTGGCCATTGAAGCGGTCCTGGAGCGCGTGCGGGCGCTGGCAGCCGACGGCAGGATTCCCGACGCGGTTGCCGAACGGCTCACTATCCATCACACCAACCGACTCGAGCTGGTGGAAAGTCGCAGCATCGAAGATGAGCGGCATCAGGAGCGCGTCAGACTGACGGACGAAGTGGAGCTGCGGCTGCTGAGCGAGGAACGGGAAGCCATCAACCAGCTCTATGTGCAAGGTCGCCTCAAGGACGAAACACGCCGCAAGATCGAACGCGAACTCGATCTGCGCGAAGCCAATCTCGCCAGTGCGCGCAGCGACACCGCCACGCTGTGAGCGCGCGGGCGCGCATCAGACCGCACCGCAATTGGGCGTTGGCGCCTCGGACGGTTGTCTGATCCGCGCGCGGGGCTTGCCATCCTCGGGCAGGTGAAACTGTAAATCTTATTGGGACTTGCGCGCGCCTGGCGCACGCGCACGCGCTCATGGACCACGCTCACCGCAGCGCGTGGTCCGGTTCTTGCTTTGCTCCCTCGTAAAGAAAACAACGACGGACGTAGCCATGATCCACATCGCTGCCAACCCGGCACCCATCGCCGTCGATCCGCAACGGACCGCCGTGGTGATGATCGATATGCAGCGCGACTTTCTGGAAACCGGCGGATTCGGCGAGTCGCTGGGCAATGATCTGTCACAACTGACGAAGGTCATCGCCCCGTGCCGTGCGCTGCTGGCCGGGGCACGGGCGGCGCGCCTGTTCATCATCCATACGCGTGAAGGGCATCGTGCCGATCTGAGCGACGCGCCGCCGGCGAAGCTGCAGCGCGGCTCGCCCTCCCATCGCATCGGCGACATGGGACCCATGGGCAGGATCCTGATCCGCGGCGAACCGGGACACGACATCATCCCGGAACTCAGTCCGCTGCCGGGCGAACCGGTGATCGACAAGCCGGGAAAGGGCGCGTTCTACGCCACCGAGCTGCACGCCATGCTGCAGTTCCGGGCCATCGACGCCCTCATCGTCTGCGGCGTGACCACGGAAGTCTGTGTGCATACCACGGTGCGGGAAGCCAACGACCGAGGCTTTCGCTGCGTGGTGCCCTCGGATTGTTGCGGCTCATATTTCCCCGAATTTCACGACACCGCCCTGCAAATGATCAGCGCCCAGGGCGGCATCTTCGGATGGGTGAGCGACTGCGCCACCATCTTGCGGGCACTGCAATTCCAAGACGTACGACTCACGGCGTAACGCACCGTCAGGGAGCTACAATCATGGCCATCACCAAACCAAAGCTATGGGTCGCCGGAGACTGGAATGCCTACTTCGGCTTCGGCACCAACATTCTGGTCAATCTGCTGACGCTCACCGGGCTGCTGAAATTCGTTCTGAAAATGCCCGACGCGCTGATCTACGGACGCATCCTGCCGGCGACCGGCCTGATGCTGGCGCTCAGCACGCTGTACTACGCCTGGCTCGCCTATCGGCTGGCGAAGAGCACGGGCCGCAGCGACGTCTGCGCACTGCCATCCGGCATCAGTGTGCCGCACATGTTCGTGGTGACGTTCGTGGTCATGTTGCCGATCGCGATCAAGACCGGCGATCCGGTTAAAGGCTGGGAGGCCGGCCTGACCTGGGTGTTCATCCAGAGTTTCGTCCTGATGATCGGTGGTTTTATCGGGCCAGTCGTTCGACGGATCACCCCACGCGCCGCCCTGCTGGGTACGTTGGCGGGTGTGTCGATCACCTTCATCTCACTGCGTCCTGCATTCCAGGTGTTCGGCACTCCCCTGATCGGCGTGCTGTGCCTGGCGATCATCATGAGCAGCTGGTTCGGCGGTGTCCGCTATTTCCGGGGCATTCCCGCAGGACTGGTGGCGATCGCGGTGGGCATGGCGATCGCCTGGGGTTCGACCGCGCTCGGTCACGGCATCGGTGGCATGAGTCTACAGAACCTGACGGCCTCCATCGCCAACTTTGGATTTTCGGTGCCGCTGCCTGCGTTCGGCCACGTGTTCTCGGGCTTCACCTACTTCGGGATCATTCTGGTGACCGCCATCCCGTTCGGTATCTACGACCTGGTCGAAGCGCTCGACAATGTCGAGAGCGCCGCCGCCGCAGGCGACCCCTTTCCCACCACGCGTGTGCTCACTGCCGATGGGGTGGTAAGCCTGGTCGGCTGCATGATGGGCAATCCTTTCATCAATGCGGTCTATATCGGGCATCCGGGTTGGAAGGCAATGGGTGGACGCATCGGCTACTCGGCCGCGACCGGCATCACAGTGATCGTGCTCGCCTGGTTTGGCGTCGTGTCGGTGATGATGGCGCTGGTTCCCGTGGTCGCGATCCTGCCGATCCTGGTCTACATCGGCATGCTGATCGGAGCCCAGGCCTTCCAGGAAACCCCACGACGGCACGCTCCGGCAATTGTGCTGGCGCTGTTGCCAAACCTGGCGGCATGGACCAAGAACCAGATCGACGGGGCGCTGGGGGCAGCGGGTACCTCAGCTGCCACGCTCGGACTGGACAAGCTTGGCGATCAGGGAGTGCTTTACCAGGGGTTGTCCGTACTGGGAAGCGGCGCGACGCTAGGAGGGCTGATGCTTGCTGCTATAGCGGTCTGCGCGATCGAGCGCCGGTTCTTCAAGGGCGCCGGTTTTGCCGCGGCCGCGGCCATTCTGAGCTTCTTTGGCCTGATGCACAGCGAGGGTATCGGGATCGGTCAATCTCCGTTAATGTCGGTGAGCTATCTTGGTGTCGCCGTGCTGATGCTCGTCTGCACCAAGCTCAGCGCCGTACCGATGACGCAGCATGAGATTGAGGCCGAACACGGTGGGGACTTGGAACCCTCGGAGCTCGGCGCATGAGCCAGGAGCGCGGGTGGAAGAGCGAGTTGTCCCTTTCGGATGGACCAAGACGACCCATGATCTGTCAGCCGACAGAACCTGGAGTGTTGATGAGTTGCGCTGGGCACACGACTACGAGCGCTCACTGCTGCGCGAATGGGCTCGTTTCCCAAAGGCCGGCGACGTGTATGTAGCGTTGCAGGACATCCGGATCAAGTACATCACCCACTGGCGGCAACCCTACAACGGCAGCGGCAGCGGAACGCTTCGCAAAGGCACGCGCGTGCGTGTGGACGTGTTCGAGTTCAACGTTGAACCCGTCAGCGTACGCGCCGAACCGCTCGACCTGCTCCTGGTCGAGAGGCAGCTGGTGGATCCACGCGAGCGTGGCGCCAAGGGTTACAACGGCTTCAGCCTCTCGATCCGAACCGAGGAACTCAACCGCGTCTTCGCGCTGGCCAGGATGCCTTAAGACTGCTCGATGTCCGGCAGCATCGCCGTCAACAATCCCACCAGCGGTAGCACGGCGCAGACGCGGTACACGAATTCGATACTGGTCGCATCCGCCAGCGACCCCAACCCCGCCGCGCCCAATCCGCTCACACCGAACGCAAAACCGAAGAACAGCCCCGAGATCATTCCCACCTTGCCCGGTACCAGCTCCTGCGCAAATACGACGATCGCCGGGAATGCGGACGCCATCAGCAAGCCGATGATGACGCTCAATGGCCCCGTCCAGAACAGGTTGACATAGGGCAGCAGCAGAGTGAACGGCAGCGGCCCGAATACCGATATCCAAAGCACGCGCTTGCGTCCGATGCGATCGCCAAAAGGTCCGCCCAGGGCGGTACCGACCGCAATCGCTGCGGTGAAGGCGAACAGATACAGCTGTGCATTGCGTACCGACAGATGAAAATGATCGATGAGATAGAACGTGTAATAGCTGGTCAGGCTCGCCATATAGATGTACTTCGAAAACACCAGTACGAGCAGCACGACGATGCCGCGCACCGCGACTGACTTCGGCATCAGCGCGTGGGGATTGATCGCCTTGGCGGCGGTGTGCAGTCGTGCCAGACCGTGATGTCGGTACCAGATGCTCACGTTCCACAGGATCGCCAGCGACACCAGCGCGAGCAATGCGAAGAATGCGAGACTGGATTGACCCCAGCGCACGACCACCAGCGCGGCCGCGAGCGGACCGAGCGCCTGACCGGCGTTGCCGCCGACCTGAAACAGCGATTGCGCCAGTCCGTGGCGCGTACCCGCAGCCATCCGCGCGACGCGCGAGGACTCCGGATGAAACACCGAGGAGCCCATTCCCAGCAATGCGGCACCGATCAACAGCCATCCATAGTGGCTGGCCGCTGACAGAATCAGCAGTCCCGCCATCGAAAACAAGACGCCTCCGGGCAGCGCCGTTGGAGTCGGGCGACGGTCGGAATACCACCCCACGAGCGGCTGCAGCAGCGATGCCGTCACCTGGTAGGTAAAGGTCACGAGTCCGATCTGACGGAAGTTCAGACTGAAGTCCTCCTTCAGATTGGGATAGATCGCCGGTAGCAACGATTGCATCATGTCATTCAACAGATGACAGACGCCTAT
>DATMRM010000505.1:0-7597 GCA_035566155.1 Steroidobacteraceae bacterium
GCGATGTATCTATTTGCCGCCGGCGCGAATGTCAGTCATGTCCAACGCCACCTCGCCATCGACCCAGGTATCACGGTCGCGAATGATCGCCTGCGCCGGTAGCGCCGCGGTGGCTACCTTGGGCCCTTCGATCTGACACACCGCTGTGCCGACGGAGAAGATTTCAATCAAGCTCGTTCCGAGCTCGACGATATAGGTTTTGACTCCGACGACGCGATCAGCGCCCAGCGCCCGGGCTTCCCTGTCCAGCCGATCAAATACCTGCTCTCGGGCTTCATACACCAGCGTTGTCAGTTCGCTGATCTCTCCTTTGACGAACCCCTTCAGTGCGGCCATGAAGCCACCGACCACACCCAGTGAATACACGGAGGTCGAGATCAGCAACTTCAGTGGCACGTAGCCCAGTATGGTCAGACTCCACAGCTCCTCCCCGGTCAGATCGCTGGTGGCGACGGCACGCTGGCCGGCGACCGGCAGCAGCGCATGCCTGGCGGCGGTGCCGGTCATGTACATCTCGTGGAAGCCCGCAAAGCGCAGAATGTGTGTACGCACGCCCACCACACAATTGGCCCCGGCCTGCGCTGCGTGCGCGGCCATGCGGCCGAGGGCCTGGTGACGCGTTTCATTGAACACGTCGCTGAACTCCTTGATCTCTCCGCGCCCCAGCGTGCGCAACGCGCCCACGATGCTTCGTACTGCGCCCACCGAGTAGGCGATATTGCCGAACACGAACTGCAGCGGTTCATAGCCGGCGTCCATGTGGCAGTAGAGTTCCTGCGCATCGCCCGCACTGGTGAACAGTTCGCGCCTGGGCTGCGCATGCACACCCGAGCCCACGAACAGAAACTCGGTGAATCGGGACAGCGCTCGCAGGTCCGAGCTCACGCCGACGATGCCGCTGACCCCTGCCTGGCGAGCTTCGGCCACCAGGCGCTGGAACGCCGCCTCGCGCCCGTCGTGAATCACCTGCGTCACGGCCGGCACTTCACCGCCGATGATGCCGCTAACGGCCGAACGCAGTCCGCCCAGCAGCCCGATGCTCTGGACGCTATTGCCGACGAGTACCCCCTGCGGGTCGAGACCCTTCAGTCGCAGGCAATAGATTTCATTGCCTGACAGGCCGGTCAGGTGCGGCGTCGCACGCGTACTCATGCTGGAGGCTCACGGTTGAGAGTCGTCAGGAGTGGACTGTACCGCTCCGGCGCGCTCGGCGCGCAGCGGAAACATCAGCAGCAGGCGCAGATCGAAGATCGCATGCAGCACCACGGGCAGCACCAGGCTGCCGGTGGTCAGGTAGAAACTGGCAAACAGGCCGCCCAGGACCGCCGTGGCGATGATGCCCTGGACTCCCTGATAGAAATGCAACAGGCCGAAGACCACCGAAGTGAGCGCCGCAATTGCGATCAGGTTCAGCGGCGGCAGCAAGACACTCAGGTAGTAGATCAGAAAGCCTCGGATCCACAGCTCTTCGGAAACGCCGGCGCCGATGCTGACCGCGGCGTAACCGGCGCGCTCGCGTCGGGTCTCGGGTACGAACAGCTTGACCCATGGGGTCTCGCGCAGCTTCTGCGCTTTGGCTCGCAGCAGGAATGAAGGAATGATAAGACCGACGCACACGCCCACCAGCATTGCGAGCGTGAACGACCAGGACTTGGGAAGCACGAGGCCAAGTCTGGCGGCCGGCACGTCCCCCAGGCGCCAGATCGCCACGACCACTGCGATGATGATGGCCTGCTCAACGAGAATCAGCCGATACCAACGCATCCGGAAGCGCGGCACGTTGGCCCGCATCTGACGCAGCGCCCTGCGAAGCGCGTAGCGTCCCCACCACGGGCTGATGAGTACCGTGTAGAACGCCAGCGCATGCGCGAGCCACGCGCTCACGGCTAGCGCAACAGGCGGCAGGAGACCCTGGCGATCCGCGAAAAATCCCCGATCCTGAACATGACGTGACGCCTCTGGTATCCGAGGTCTGCAAATGGGTTCAGATCCAATGCTCCCACCGACTTCGCTGCCGGCAGCTGCGTTTCAAACGCCTTCCTGAAGGAATCGCGTTTCAGCACGCGCTGCAGCTGACGATGCCGTGTCGGGTAGCGTCCGGCCTGCAAGCGCTCACCAGCATAGTGGAAATTGATGAGAATGGAGGCGACCTGCTGCCGTCCACTATCGACGAATTCCTCGAGCCACAGCGCCCGGGCGAATGGCCGGGCAACGGAGGGATGGAGTGCGTGGGAGGCAGTCCGAACCCTGGGGTTTGACGCGACCTGACAGTCAAGCGCCAAGTACGTCACACCGTACCTGATCAGAGCGTGACCGGCTCCCAAGCCGACCGCTTTTCATTTGGCATAACCTCGCTTTGGCGCTGCGCCTTAACTCAAGGCGCTTTGCGATGTAGCGCGCGGATGATTGTGACGCGGCGCGCAGTGGTTCTGCAGCGGGCCGCGATCAGGCATCCGGCCACTTGGAGTGGCCGTATCCACGTCGGGTTGGGCAAGGTCTCACACATCAAACAGTTGAATATGTTCATGCTTGTAAACGCAATTCTCTCTCGCGGCTCGGCCGTGCCTGGAGCCTGACATGACCACTCCCGGCAAGGCGCCCCCCGGTTCAACGCCAGCCTCGGTCTCCGATGAGGCCAAAACGATCTGGCTCGATCTGAGCACCCCCGTGGAGGTAAGCCCGCAGACGGTCGACCGGATCATGGACAAGGGTTCGACCCTGAATGGGCGCTATCGCCTGCTCGAGCTGATCGGCGAAGGCCGCATGAGCCGTGTGTTCAAGGCGGTTGACCAGCAGAAGGTCGAGTCACGCGTCACGGATCCGAACATCGCCATCAAAGTGCTGACCGTTCCATTCGTCAACTATTCGGATGCGATGGACGTCCTGGCTCGCGAGATCCTCAGCCTGCACGGTTCGGCTCATCCGAACATTGCGCGCGTGATGGAATGCGAGCGCGATGGCGATACCGTATTCATCCCCATGGACCTGCTGCCCGGCCAGTCACTGCTCGACCGGCTGGAAGGGCTGAAGACTCCGATGCCCAAGGCCGATGCGTTGCGCATCGTCAAAGGCATTACCGATGCGTTGCAGTTCGCTCACGGCAAGAACATCGTCCACGGCGATCTCAAACCTGGCAACGTCATGCTGACCGGGACGAACCACGCCAAAGTTACCGATTTCAGCCTGGCACGCCTGATGGCGCTCTCGTCCAACGGTCCTTCGCGGATGACCCGCGCAACCGGGCGCATGAAAGTGCTGCCACCCTCCTATGCCAGCCCCGAAGTGCTGGAGGTGGGCCGCCTGGATCCGCGCGACGACGTCTTTGCACTGGCCTGCATCGCCTGGAAGCTGCTGACCGGCGAGCATCCCTTCAAGGGCAAGAGCGCGCTGGCCGCGCGCGAGGCCGGCATGAAGCTGACCTGCCCGAGCCAACTTTCGGAAAGGGAATTCAATGCCCTGAGCCACGGCCTTGAGTTCGAGCGCAACAAGCGCACACTCTCGCCGCGCCAGTTCTACATCGAACTGAGCGGCAAGAGCGCAGGTCCTTCCAAAGCCGTGATCGGCGCGATTGCCGCGCTGGTGCTCGGGGCGGTGATGCTCGCCGCCTACTTCGCGCTGAACAGCGGTAGCGACAAGCTCAAACAGGCGGATAGCGCGGCGATCCCGGACGAAGCCCCGGCGGTACTGCCCCCCGGCGCCGTGTTTCGCGATTGCGCAACCTGCCCTCTCATGAAGGTCGTCGCGCCCGGTCAGTTCATGCAGGGCTCGGCGCCGAATGACGCGCAGGCGCAACCCTTTGAGTTGCCACAGCACAACGTTTCGATCGCCTACCCCTTCGCTGCCGGCGTCTATGAGGTCACGGTGGGTCAGTACCGCCAGTTCGTGGTGGAAGCGAACGCTGAGAGCAATGGCTGTTCGGTGTACGACGGCGACTGGCAGCAGAGCAATTCGGTGAGCTGGAAGAATGCCACCGAGGGGCAGACGGATTCATATCCGGTGAGCTGCGTGTCATGGCAGGACGCCAAGCGCTTCGCGGCCTGGTTATCCGCCCGCACGCACCATATCTATCGCCTGCCCAGCGCTTCGGAGTGGGAATTCGCCGCGCGTGGCGGCAGCGTGGCCTCACGTCCCTGGACCGATCCGTCCGAAGGCTGCAAGTACGGCAACATGGCGGACCAGACCGCAGCCGCGCACTATCCGGGCTGGACGGTCATACCCTGCTCAGACAAGTATGCCCAGGCCGCGCCCGTCGGTCAGTTCGCGCCCAACGCGCTGGGACTGTACGACATGCTCGGCAACGTTTTCGAGTGGACCGAGGACTGCTGGGCTGACACCTATGTCGGTGCGCCCAGCGATGGGTCCGCCCGCACCGACGCGGACTGCGCGCAGCGCGAACTGCGCGGCGGTTCGTGGTTCACGCAACCGGACTACGTCCGCGTTTCTTATCGCGATAGGTTCTCTCCCGACTATCGCAGCACCAGCATTGGATTCCGCCTGATACGGGAGATCTCCGAATGAGAGCCTTGGCGTCATTGAGCAAACTCGCACTGCCGCTAAGCAGCTGCGCAAGGAGTTGCAGGACATGATTGCGCGCGAGAATCCGCCCTACACGACGGTTGACCAGTACTACCTGTTCAACCTGGTGCGCCTGCCGAATGGCAAGTGGGTGTACGACAAGTTCGGGCGCGGCGGCAATATCGACGGCGGTTACAAATAGGCAGTTCCCATGCGAATCCGGCTTTCATTGATTGCAGGCAGTGTGTCCGCGGCATGGCTGATGTGGGCTGCGCCGGCGGCATCCGCGCACGGCGATTCCGATCCGGTCTGCACGACCGCCGGTCAGCTGCCGGATGTCGTGGCCGCACGTTCCGATCTGCAGCGCACGCCCGATGTGCTCACCGAGCGCTTGCACCTGGCGGACCTGCTGGTCAACGCCGGATGTTTCGATGAGGCCATTCACGTGCTGGAGGCAGGCCAGGCCAGCAACCCGCGCAGCACCGATCTGCAGTATCGGCTGACGCGCGCGCGCAGCATGATGAAGGAGAAAGAATACTTCGAGGGTATTGATCAGGCGGAAGCCGCTGCCCGGCTACGCCGCAATGTGCTGCGCTGCACGCAGCTGAGCGACCTGGAGGCCTGCGATGCGGTGCTGAGTGTGCAACCCGGCAACGCCGATATCGTGCTGGCCAAGGGCAACGCCCTGTCAAAGGCGGGGCGCCTCGATGATGCCGTCGCCGCCTATACCCAGGCAGCGCAGCTCGCGCCGGGCAACACCGCGATTACCGCCAAGCTGCAGCAAACCCAGGCGCAGCGTCAGGCCAGCCGGAGTCGCTGCACGGACGGAACTGGCGAGGCGGCGCTGCAGGCCTGCCAGTCGATCCTGGTGAAGGGTGCGTCAAACGAGTTTGATCTGACGCTACGCATTGCGAACCTGCAGCAGTCAACCAATCAGGTTCCCCAGTCGCTCGACTCCTACATCGCAGCCAATGCATTGCGGCCGGGCGACAAGTCGGTGGCACTGGCCATCCTTGCGCTGCTGGATAGCACGCAGCGCAAAGATGCGATCGCGCTGGCGGCGCGCGGTTCGGCGCTGCTGACGCTGGGTCGTCCTACCGAGGCGGTCGCGCCCCTACGCCAGGCCTATGCGCTGGCGCCCACGTGGCCCGATATTGCCAAGCAGCTCGCTGCGGCCGAGGCACTCAGCAAGGAATCACAGCCCCACGCGGTGGCGCGTGCTGCCGAGACCAATAGCCTGAGAGTCAGCGAGGCTCCGGCACCGCGTCGGACCTCCTACTCGAACCTGCAGCCGGCAAGCCGCGCGAACTGATTATTTCTTGACGATGTCCTGTTGCATCGGCGCGAGCAATGCCACCAGCTTGTTCTGCACCCGGTAGCTGACGCCGACCTTGTCCATCGCCTGGTAGAGATCTTCCGCCAGCGCATTGAACTGCGCGCTGCTCACGTTGAGTCGCGCGTGTGCGGTGCGCATGTCGCGGCCGGAGTACTTGCAGCCCCCGCCGCTGAGATCGCACAACTGCGAGTACAGGCGGCTCCTGAAGATGTCCATGTTGGTACCGGCGAATGCGAAATTGATGCGGCTGTCGTCCAGAATGATGTTGGCGAACTCGTCCACCGCCGACTTCAGCACCGACTCGCCACCGATCTGCTCGAACAGTGTGTCGGATTGAGCGCTCGGCGCGAAGCTGCACAGGAGGCCGGCCACACACAGCCCGAGCAGCGGTCCGCGAAGTTGACGTCGCAGCATGAGACTCTCCGATCAGAATCCGATTTGCTTTGACTATACGTAGCAACTCATTGTTTGGATGCGACGGGATTCGAAGTCCCCCTACCGGCGCGCGATGCCGATGCGCGGGCGTGCAATCACACGGTGCAACCGGCGTGCAATAGACTCACCCAGAGCACAACGCCCGCCGAACTGATACGAAAGTGTCTTGTTAGAATTATCACGTAACTCATTCTTTATACTTGTCTAATAGTATTAGTCGCCAAGTGACCCACCTCCCAATCAGTCCGGGCAGTGCCGCCTGCGTGTTGCTGGTCTTTCTGGCGGGCGCCGCCTCCGCGCTCGGGTTCGCTCCGCTTGAGTGGTGGCCGGTCACGTTGCTGGGGCTGGCGTTGCTGGTCGAGTGCACCTGGCGCGCGCTTCGCCTGCGTCAGGCGTTTCTGCTGGGACTGTGTTTCGGAACCGGACACTTCCTGGTCGGGCTGAACTGGATCGCGACCGCCTTCACGTATCAGGCGAACATGCCAGCGTGGTATGGCTGGGGCGCGGTCGCGCTGCTGTCGTTGTACCTCGCGCTCTATGTGGCTGCCTGCTGCGGCGTGAGCTGGTTGCTCGCAAGGCGCCGACGCCTCGCGTTCGTATTCATCTTTGCTGCGGCGTGGATGCTCAATGAGTGGCTGCGCGCAACACTGCTTACCGGTTTCGCCTGGGATCCGATCGGGGTGGTATGGATCGGCCTTCCGTGGATCGCGCGCGCAGCGAGCTGGATAGGAGCCTACGGACTGTCTGGCGTGGCCGTGCTCCTGGCAGGTCTCTTTGTCTGCGGTCTGCACTGGCGCTGGCCGAGCACCCTGGGACTGAGCGCCGTGCTGGCAGCGATCGCGATACTGACGGGACATCTGACGCGGGCGCCACAGCCGCCCGACAATCCGGCGCTGCGCGTACAGGTCGTGCAACCCAATATCGATCAGGACAAGAAGTACGATCCGGAGCTGGCCGAACAACACGAACGCACCTATGTCGGCCTGTCCGGCGCCCCGGGCGCGACGCCGCGCCTGCTGCTATGGCCCGAAGGCGCCACCCTGCACTATCTTGAACTCGAACCGGACGCACGAGAGGCGCTGGCAGAGCTCCTAGGACCCCAGGACCTGCTGCTCACCGGCGGTCCGTCCGCGACGCCGACGGCGGACAGGCGCGACTACGTCTATCACAACAGTGTGTTCGCGATGGATGCGAGCGGCGTGCTGCGCTGGCGCTTCGACAAAGCGCATCTGGTGCCCTTTGGAGAGTATCTGCCTGAACGCGCGATCCTGACGCATTTGGGACTCTCGCGCCTCGTGCCCGGTGATGCCG
>DATMRM010000506.1:0-5953 GCA_035566155.1 Steroidobacteraceae bacterium
CTATTGCGCGAGCGCGAGAGCGGGTTCATTTCGCGCTACGCTCTCGGTCGCGACTATCACAAAGTACTCAGGAAAGCGCTGCGCGGACTGGCGGACGCGGTCGCGCGCATTGCCGGTCCGCACGGCTATCGCGTGTTCGTCGACAGCGCACCGGTGCTGGAAAAGGCCCTTGCACGCAACGCCGGCCTCGGCTGGATCGGCAAGCACACCAATCTGATCGCGCGCGATGCCGGCTCCTGGTTCTTCCTGGGCGAGATCTATACGGATCTGCCGCTGCCGGTGGATCCGCCGGCCAGTGAGCACTGCGGCAGCTGCTCGGCGTGCATCCCGGCGTGCCCGACCGGCGCGATCGTGGCACCGTATCAGTTGGACGCGCGGCGTTGCATTTCGTATCTGACGATCGAACTGCACGGCGCGATTCCGGAAGAACTGCGCCCGGCGCTCGGCAATCGAATCTACGGCTGTGACGACTGTCAGATCGTTTGTCCCTGGAACAAATTCGCGCGCGACGCCTCGCATCCGGACTTTCGGGTTCGGCATGGCTTGGATTCGCCACGCTTGAGCGAGCTGTTTGGCTGGAGCGCGTCGCAATTCGAGGAGCGCATGCGCGGCTCGGCGATCTATCGCATCGGCTATGAGCGCTGGCTGCGAAACATCGCTGTCGCGCTCGGCAACGCCAATTCGACCCCCGAGGTCATCGCAGCGCTGCAGGCGCGGCGTGCTGATTCGTCAGCGCTGGTACGCGAACACGTGCACTGGGCACTGCGCCAGCACTCGCAGCGCGTGGACACACACTAGGGCACTTTAAGCACTAGGGCGTATCGGTCCATTGCTTGATCCAGCCGAACACTGCGTCGTGCCACTGCAGGCTGTTCTGCGGTTTCAGCACCCAGTGATTCTCATCCGGGAAGTACAAAAACTCGCTCGGGATCCCTCGTCGCTGCAACGCAGTGAACGCGCCCATGCCCTGTTCGAACGGCACGCGGAAGTCCCTGCCGCCCTGAATGATGAGCGTCGGCACCTTCCACTCGGCCACGTGATCGAGCGGATTGAAGCGCTCGTAGTTCGCCGGAACTGCGAACTGGGTGCCCTGATACTCGTACTCCTCGAACCACAACTCCTCGGTGCTGTAGTACATCACGCGGGTATCGAATATGCCGTCGTGACTGACCAGGCACTTCCACGGACTCGACCAGTTGCCGGCGATCCAGTCGATCATGAAACCGCCGTAGCTCGCGCCCAACGCGCAGGCGCGTGAGCCATCGAGAAACGGATAGTGCGCCAGCGCATACGCCCAGCCCTTCTGCAGGTCTTCCAACGGCCGGTCACCCCAGTGTCCGGCAATCGAATCGGTGAAGGCCTGACCGTAGCCGGGCGTACCGTGAAACTCGATCATGACCACCGCGAAGCCGGCCCCAGCGTAGGTTTGCGCGTTCCAGCGATAGTGAAAGATATTGCCGAATGCGGCTTCCGGGCCACCATGAATGATGAATGCGACCGGATATTTCTTTCCCGCTTGATAGTTGGATGGCTTCATCACGAAGCCCTGAACCGACTCATTGTTCCAGCCGGGGAATTCAAACTGCTCGTAACCGGCCATCGCGATGCCCGCAAGTTTGTCCTCGTTGGCGTGCGTGACCTGCTGCAATCTGGGACCGGTAGCGACGCGATAAAGTTGTGTCGGACTGCCCAGTGACTCGAGAGCAACGACGATGCCCTTGCGGCCGACATCGTAAGCGCTGACTTCCCCCTGGTCGGTGAGTGCACTGACCCGAGCACGGGCGACGTCGATCGCGAACAGGCGCTTCTGGCCCCTGTCATCGGCCAGCGCATACAGCGTCTTGCCATCGGCCGACCATTTGAGACTGTCGGCTGAGCGATCCCATGTCGGCAGCAGCTCGCGGGTGCTGCCGCTGGCGAGATCCTTCAACACGATTGCGTTGCGGTCAGACTCGACCGCCGGGCGTCTGGCAGCCAGATAGGCCAGCGTTTTGCCATCCGGAGATATCGCCGGACCGGTGTCGGCGGCCGGGTTGTCGGCAGTCAGGTTCTGCACACTGCCTGAACCGTCAATGCGGCGACGATACAGATCAAAGTTCGTGCTCCAGGCCTCAGTGCGACCTGCGACGCGGGCGGTGAAGATCAGGTCCTTGCCGTCAGGCGTGATGCCGTACTCGCCGGCATCGCCAAAGGGCTTCGAGGGCACGTCCCCCTGGATACCCTTGCTGACCCACACCGGTGCGCCCTGCGCGATGCCTTGTTCATCCAGCGCATAGACAAAGAGCTGCGAGCGCGTGCCATCCGACCAGGTGTCCCAATGCCGCACGAACAGCTGTTCAAACTGCTGCCCCGAGAATTTGCGCGCCGCGCGCGCGTCCATGCGCTGCTTGGTGCATTCAACGGAATCGCAGTCCAGGAACATGTCCATCGAGACGATCAGATGCTTGCCGTCGGGCGACAGCAGAAAACTGCCGACGTCCAGCGCAGCATTCGTCACCTGCTGAGCATCACCGCCGCTCATGTCCAGTCGCCAGACCTGTGAGCCGCCGGTGCGACTGGAGAGGAAATAGAGCAGTTTGCCGTCGCCGCGCCAGCGCGGTGAGGTACTGCCCGGTCCGCTCAACACCCGCGTGCCGCCGGGCCCGGTCAACCAAATGCTGGTAACACCCTTGTTCGCAGCGAAATCGGTTTGCCGCAGCTGATAGGCGATATTCGCGCCGTCGGGCGAAAGATTCGGATCGGAGATGCGATCGAGCATCACCAGATCCTTGGGAGTGAATGCGCGTTGCGACAGCGCGATGGCCGGTACCGCGACCCATGCCATCGTGACCAGAAGAGCCAGGCCTTTCTGCATGATTGTTCTCCGTCAGATGGCGGTTACGCGCGGTTACGCGCGCCGTGCGCGCATATTGTCGATGAGCCGCGCACGCCCCAGACGCGCCGCCACCAGGATCACGAACTCCTTCGAGTCAGGCGTTGGCGCCGTCAGGTCAGAGGCGTTGCGGATCGAGAAGTAGTCCAGCTTCATGCCAGAGCGCTCAAGCCACTGCCCGCCCTGCTGCTGCAGCAAAGCGTAGTCAGCCGTACCGGCTGACAGAGCTTGCGCCGCCTGCAGCAATGAATGATGGATCGCGGGCGCGCGTGCCCGCTCTTCGGCGCTGAGATAGCGATTGCGCGAGCTGAGGGCCAGGCCGTCCTCGGCTCGCACGGTTGGCGCGCCGACGATCTCGACCGGCAAAGCCAGATCGAGGGTCATGTTGCGCACCACCAGCAGCTGCTGGTAGTCCTTCTCGCCGAACACCGCGACGTCAGGCGCGACGATACCGAACAGCTTGGTCACGACGGTCGCAACACCATCGAAGTGACCGGGTCGAAATTCGCCGTCCAGCACGTTCGACAGACCGCGCACCGTGACCAGCGTGCGCTGGTCGCCGCCGGTCGGATACATCTCATTGACGCTCGGAGCAAACAGCAGATCGCACCCCCCCTGCTCCAGTAGTTTCTGATCGTCTGCGAGCGTACGCGGATAGGCGGTGTAGTCCTCGCTGGGACCAAACTGCAGCGGATTGACGAAAATGCTCGCGACCACGCGATCGCCATGACTGTGCGCGGCCTCGAGCAGACTCATATGGCCGGCATGCAGATTCCCCATTGTGGGCACGAACGCAATGCGCAATCGCGACCGACGCCAATCGCGGATGCGCGCGCGCACCGCCTCGATGGTGCTGACCGTTTCCATAGCGTTGCTCTACATCTCCGTATGGCGCAAGGGGTTGTAGTACAGCCGGCCGCGGCGCATACGCTTGATGGCGGTCAGCAATTCCTCGAAGTCCTGATCGCTGTTGATCGGATCGATATCGGCTGCGTTGACGATCAACAATGCGGTCGCGTCGTACTCGTGGAAAAAGCGCGCATAGGCGTCATTGAGCCGTTCGAGGTATTCGCGGTCGATGAATTGCTCGTACTGGATGCCACGTCGGGCGATGCGCGAAAGCAGCACATCCACTGGCGCCTGCAGATAGATGACCAGATCCGGCTTGGGCGCATCGATCGCGAGCTTGGCATACACCTGCTCGTAGAGACGGTACTCCTCATCGTCAAGCGTCGTCCTGGCGAACAGCCGATCCTTGTCGATCAGATAGTCGGCAATGCGCATCTGCGTGAACAGATCCTGCTGTTTCAGGGCGGCCAGCTGTTGCGCGCGCTGAAACAGGAAGTACAACTGCGCGGGCAGCGCGCCGGCCCGCGGGTTGCGGTAGAAACGCTCCAGAAATGGATTCTCGTCGGCCCGTTCCAGCACCAACTCCCCGATCAGCGTCGAGGCGAGGCGCGTGGCGAGCATGGTTTTGCCTACTCCGATCGGGCCTTCCAGCACAATGAAGCGGTGCGTCAGATTTTCAGGCGCCATGTTTTGTTGTTTCATCGTTCAGACGCCAGATGCCCGCGGAGTCGACACGCGAAGCGAGCATCCCCACGGGCCCGCCGCCCGGAACACTCAGCTCCGGCGCCACCTCGCGCAGAGGATACAGAACGAAGTTACGCTGCACTATCCCGGGATGTGGCAGCGTCAGATCAGGCTCCTGCGTTCGTAGCGAGCTGTAGATCAGCAGGTCCAGATCGATCGTCCGCGCACCCCATCGCTCGCGCGGCGCTCGCTTACCGAGCCGAAGCTCCAAGTCGCGCAGAGCGTCGAACAGCGGACGAACCGGGAGCTGCGTCAAGAGTGCCGCCACGGCGTTGACGTAGGGCGGCTGCTTGGCCGGACCGATGGGCTCGGATCCGTACAGCGACGAGCGGCGCTCGAGCCGGGTGCGCGGCAAGCCCGCCAGGGCGTCCAGCGCACGCCGCACCTGTTCGATCGGCTGTTCCAGGTTGCTGCCGATGCCGACGTACACCGGAAACCACGTCATTCAGGCCGGACCCGGAGATCGTCGCCGTCGTCGCCGGCGGCGCGTGCGAACACCCCCTGAGTTCGTGTTGTGCGCGGCGCTGCCAGCAGGCGGCGTCGCAGCCGTGGCCGGCAGCGCATCCAGTGCCTTGGCGCGCTCCTCCGGTGCAGTCTCCTGTAACCGAGTCCACCAGTCGGCCATGGCTGCAGAGGCCAGGCCGAACTGCGCGCGCAACGACAGCAGGTCGAAGCCGGCGCGAAAGCGCGGTTGCTCCAGCAATCGCAAGGCGCGTTTGCCGCGCGGCTGCTCAAGCCGCGGTTGCAGGCCGTACATCTCACGTACGCCCAGTGCCACACGCCTTGGAATGGTTACGCGACGCGATGCTTCGCGCAGCGCGCGATCGCACGCTTCCAGAATGGCGCCGGCCTCGTGCCAGCGCTGTGGCGGCAGGGATTCGATGTATTGCGCGATCGGCCCGTAGAGCAACAGCGCAAACAGAAAGGTCGGTGTGACGGGCTTGTCGGCACTCACGCGCGCGTCGGTGTTGCGCAGTCCCTGCACCAGCAATTGCTCCACCAGATTGCCGGCGTGAGTCGTCAGGTATCGCTCGACGCTGGGCAGCAGCACTTCCAGCAACTGACGCTGACGCATGACCGCCAGACTGCGCTCACCGTGCCCGGTCAGAAACAGCTTCAGCGTCTCATCGAACAAGCGCGGCGCCGGGACACCCGCGAGCAGATGTCGCAGGCCGGCGATCGGTGCCGCGGTGCTCTCCTCGATCGTGAAACCGAGCTTCGCTTCAAAGCGTGCTCCGCGCAGCATGCGGACCGGATCCTCGCGGTAGCGGATCTCCGGGTCGCCAATCAGACGCAACCGGCGAGCCGCCACGTCCCGCGCGCCACCCACAAAATCCCATAGCGAGAAATCAGCAATGTTGTAGTAAAGCGCATTGACGGTGAAATCGCGCCGCCAGACATCCTCTTCCAGCGTGCCATAAACGTTGTCGCGCAGCAGGCGGCCGTGCGTGTCCAGCACGCGATCATTGTTCGCCGCCGGCGCATCCG
>DATMRM010000507.1:0-10442 GCA_035566155.1 Steroidobacteraceae bacterium
AGCGAACCTGAGACTCCATGTTACGTACCACGCAGATTTCCTTGAAAACCCCGGATGAGCAGCAGAAATTGCGGGTCGCCGGAATCCTGGCCGCCGACGTGCTCGACATGATCGGGGATCACGTGAAGCCCGGGATCAGCACCGACGAGCTCGACCAGATCTGCAATGACTACATTGTCAAGGTGCAGAAGACCGTTCCGGCGAACGTTGGCTACCGCGGCTTTCCGAAGACCGTCTGCACCTCGGTCAATCACGTGGTCTGCCACGGGATCCCGAACGACCGCAAGCTCAAGAACGGCGACATCGTCAACGTCGATGTGGCTATCATCAAGGACGGCTACCACGGCGACACCAGCCGCATGTACTTCGTAGGCAAACCGGCCCCGTTTGCCCAGCGACTGACACAGGTGTGCAAAGACGCGATGTGGCGTGCGATCGAGCTGGTGCGTCCCGGCGCGCATCTGGGCGACATCGGCCATGCCATCCAGTCGATGGCCGAGGCTGAGGGCTTCTCGGTGGTGCGCGAATACTGCGGTCACGGTATCGGTCGCGTCTACCATGAAGACCCGCAGATCCTGCACTATGGCGAGGCTGGAACTGGAATGGAGATGCGCGCGGGGATGGTGTTCACGATCGAACCGATGATCAATGCAGGCAAACGTCACGTGCGGGTGCTGGAAGATGGCTGGACCGTGGTCACCAAGGACCACTCCCTTTCGGCGCAGTGGGAACACATGATCCTGGTCACGCCGACCGGACATGAAGTGCTCACCTTGAGCCCGCGGGCCGCAGCAGCAGGTCCCTAAAGGAGGTTCCTTGGCAGTTCCCGATACGGCAGCACTCGAGGACATTGCCCCGCACACACCGGTACCGCTGGATTGGCCGCTTCTCAACCGCCTGCCGACTCTGCTGGCGGAGTCGCACTGCGAAGGGGAGGCTTGCCGCAAGCTCCTGACGCAGGCCCAGGAAGAACTGCGCACGCGATTCTTCGAGGATGAGCCGGTCGAGGGCCTGGTGCGCGCTCGCGCGCGCTTCATCGATGTGCTGCTCGGTACTTTGTGGGCGCAGCGACTGGATCCCGAACTGGCTGCCAACCTGGCACTGGTCGCCGTGGGCGGCTATGGGCGCGGTGAGCTGCATCCGCATTCCGACGTGGACCTGCTGGTGCTGGTGCCCGCCCCGCTGAACGAACAACAGCGCGCGAAGGTCGAGCAACTGGTCTCCTTCCTCTGGGACATCGGCCTCGAAGTCGGCCACAGCGTGCGCACGATCGCCGAATGCGCTGAGGAGAGTGCCGCCGACGTCGGGGTCATGACGACGCTGCTGGAGGCCCGCCAGCTCGCCGGCTCAGAGCCACAGGTCGCAGCGATGCGCGTTGCACTCGCTTCCGATCGGGTCTGGCCCGTGCGGGAGTTCTTCGAAGCTAAGGTCCGCGAGCAGCAGGAGCGGCGGCTCAAGGCCAACGACACCGCTTACAACCTCGAGCCCAACGTCAAGACCGGGCCCGGCGGGCTGCGCGACATTCAAACCATCGCCTGGGTCGCCAAGCGCCACTTCGGCGCCGAATCACTCGATGAACTGGTCACGCACGGCTTTCTGACGCCCTCGGAATTACGCCGCCTGAAACAGGCGCAGGCGCTGCTGTGGAAAGTTCGCTTCGGCCTGCATGTGCTGAGCGGCCGCCACGAGGACCGCCTGCTGTTCGATTATCAGATCAAGCTGGCGCAGGCATTCGGCTACGAAGATGGCTCGTACACGCTGGCGGTCGAGCAGCTCATGCAGCGCTACTACCGCACCATCATCGATGTCACGTTGCTGAACGAATTGCTGCTGCAATTGTTTCGCGAAGCCATTCTGACCGACGATCAGCCGCCGCTGCCGCTCAACCCGCGCTTCCGGGTGCGCAACGACTACCTGGAAGCGGTCAACGACGATGTCTTTGGCCGCTACCCTTCCGCGCTGCTCGAGATATTCGCGCTGCTGCAGCAGAATCCGCAGATCCGCGGCGTGCGCGCCGGCACGATCCGCGCGGTGGTCCGCAATCTGTGGTTGATCGACGAGGAGTTCCGCCAGAACCCGCGCAATCACCGCCTGTTCCTGGAAATCCTGCGCGCGCCGCGCGGCGTCACGCACGAACTGCGCCGTATGAACGACTACGGCGTGCTCGGACGTTATATCCCGGCCTTCGGCCGCGTGATCGGCCGCATGCAATACGATCTGTTCCACGTCTACACGGTGGATGCTCACACGCTGTTCGTGGTGTCGAACCTGCGCCGTCTGGCGATGAGCGAGTTCGATCATGAGTTGCCTCTGGTCTCGGCGATCATGCAGCTGCTGCCGAAACCGGAGATTGCATACCTGGGTGCGCTGTTTCACGACATCGCCAAAGGACGTGGCGGCGATCACTCCGATCTGGGTGCCGTGGACGCCGAAGCGTTCTGTCTGGAGCAGGGCATGTCGCGTTACGACGCACGCCTGGTTGCCTGGCTCGTCAAGAACCATTTGTTGCTGTCCATGACCGCACAGAAGCAGGACATCGCCGATCCGCAGGTCGTCAGCGAGTTCGCCCGCAAAGTCGGCGATGAAGTGCACCTCGACTACCTGTACGTGCTCACCTGCGCGGACGTGCGCGGCACCAACCCGAAGCTGTGGAACTCGTGGAAGGCGTCGCTGTTCAATGAATTCTACGAGCGCGTCAAACAGGCGCTGCGGCGAGGACTGGAAACCCCGATCGATCAGGACGAACTGGTGCGTGAGGTTCAGGATTCCGCGCGCATGATGTTGCGTGCCGGCGGTGTCTCACCCGATACGATCGAGCGCACCTGGGCGCGCTTGCCGACGCCGTACTTCATGCGGCACACGCCAGAGGAGATCACGCGCCACACGCGTGCGCTGGCGGCGGCCGACGGCAATGCGGACGAGCCGCTGGTGTCGGTCGAACCGCAGAGCGAGCGTGGCACCACCTCGGTGATGATCTACGCGCCACATCGTCGTCATGGCTTCGCGCGCGCTACCGCGGTGCTCGATCAGCTGGGTCTGAACATTCTGGATGCCCGCATCACTCCGGTGGGTAACGGTTTTTCGCTCGATTCGTATCACGTGCTCGAGGAAGACGGTTCTCCGATCACCGATGCTGAGAGGCGCATGGAAATCGAGCAGGCGCTGTGGGGTTCGCTGCAGCGACCGGAAGAAGCCCCGCTCGCGGTCTCCAGGCGGGCCAGTCGCCAGGTACGGGTGTTCAAGACACCCACTCAGATCGCGATCAGTATCGATGAGCGCAATCGCCGCTCAGTGCTGGAACTGACTGCGAGTGATCGTCCCGGACTGCTGTGTGACGTCGGCAAGGTTCTGTGGGAAGAAAGAATCGATCTGCACGCTGCCAAGATCAGTACGGTGGGCGCGCGCGCCGAAGACGTGTTCTACCTGACCGATCGTGCGCAACAGCCGCTCGATGAGGCCGCCGCCGAACGTTTGACCACTCGCCTGACCGACGCGCTCGACCGCCGCGCCGTATGAACCGCGGCCTGTCGCGGCTCAAGGCGTATCCGTTCGAACGCCTAGCTGCGCTGCTGTCCGATGCGCGTGCCCCGGAGGGTATCCCTGCCATCGCTCTTTCGATCGGCGAGCCGCGCCACGAGCCCCCGGCCTTCGTGCTCGACGTGCTACGGGCAAACCTGCAGCAACTCGGCACCTATCCGGCCACCCGCGGACTGCCGAGGCTGCGTTCAGCGATGGCCCAGGCACTGCAGCAGCGCTTGTTGCCCGCCGGTGCTCTACTTGATCCGCAGAGCATGGTGCTGCCGGTAAACGGCACGCGCGAAGCGCTGTTCGCCTTCGCCCAGACCGTGATCGATTCCGCCGGGCACGCGCTCGTGGCCATGCCCAATCCGTTCTATCAGATCTACGAGGGGGCGGCGCTGCTGGCCGGTGCCGAGCCCTATTTTCTGAATACGACCGAGGCCACGGGCTACCTTCCGGATCTGGACGCGGTACCGCAGTCGATATGGAGCCGGTGTCGGTTGCTGTTTCTGTGCTCACCGGGCAATCCGACCGGTGCTGTGCTGTCACTCGAATACCTGCGCCGGGCGCTGCAACTGGCCGAGCGCTACAACTTCGTGATCGCTGCGGACGAGTGCTATTCGGACCTGTACCTGGATGAATCGCAGCCGGCACCGAGCCTGCTGCGCGCCGCCTATGAAAACGGCAACACGCGCTTCACTGGCTGCGTGGTGTTTCACAGCCTGTCGAAACGTTCGAGCCTGCCGGGCCTGCGCTCGGGTCTGGTGGCTGGCGACCCTGAGCTGATCGCGGCTTTCCTGCGCTATCGCACCTATCACGGCTGCGCGATGCCGATGCCGACACAGCTTGCCAGCGTCGCGGCGTGGTCGGATGAGAAACATGTAACGGCCAATCGCCGTCTGTATCAACAGAAGTTCGATCGGGTGCTGCCGATCCTGCAGGACGTTCTGCCGCTGTCGCGGCCCGCTGGCGGGTTTTATCTGTGGCCGCGTGTCAGCGATGACGATGCCGGCTTCGCGCGCGCTCTGTATGAACGCACGCATCTGACGATTCTGCCGGGAAGCTACCTGGCGCGCGAACACGCGGGCGAGAACCCGGGGCGCGGCCGGGTTCGCATCTCGCTCGTACCCACGATCGAGCAGTGTGTCGAGGCCGCGCAGCGATTGCGCGACTTCATTCGCGCCCGCTAGCCTTACATCGCCTCTTCCCAGGACCGGGACAGGCGCATCGCGCAGTTGATGATCCCCACCATGCTGTAGGTCTGAGGATAGTTGCCCCACAGCTCCCCGCTGCCAGGTGCCAGATCCTCCGACATCAACCCGAGGCTGTTTCGTTGGCGCAGCATTTCTTCGAACAGTTCGCGCGCCTCATCGCAACGTCCGACGTTCCACAGGGCGCTGATGTACCAGAAGGTACACACCGTGAAGGCTACTTCCGGTACGCCGAAATCATCCGGATCGGCATAGCGCGCCAGAAACTTGCCCTTCTTGAGCGTCTTGCCGATGCGATCCACGGTCGAAACGAACATCGGATCCTTCCAGTCAACCACTCCGAGCTCACCCAGCATCAGCAGACTGGCATCGACGCTGTCGCCCTTGAGCGTGCTCGTGAAGGAGGTGAGCGACCTGGAGTAGCCTTCCTCGCGGATGCGCTTGGCCATTTTCTGCGCATGCGGCCGCCAATATCTCTCGCGATCCACCAACCCAAGCCGTGCGGCGATGCGTGCCAGTCGATCAGCCGCCGCCCAGCAGACCGCAGACGAGAAGGTGTGCACCCCTGTGCGCCCGCGAAATTCCCAGATACCGGCATCCGGCTGGGTGAACATGGCGAGCGCGCGCTCGCCCAGCGGTTCCAGCGCATTGAACAGCGCCTCGGTACCACGTCTCACCAAGCGCTCATCGAAGAAGCTCTGGGTGACCGAGAGGATCGCGGCGCCGTAAACGTCGTTCTGCACCTGCGAAAAGGCGGCGTTGCCGACCCGTACCGGGCCCATGCCGCGATACCCCTTCAGCTGCGGCGCGACTTTCTCATCCAGGTGCAGTTCGCCGTCGATGCCGTAGCACGGCTGCAGCTGCAGGGGAGGCGTAGCGGTGAGATTCTGAATGAACCTCAGGTACCCCTCCATCGTCCGCGTGGCTCCCAGCCGATTGAGCGCCTGCACCGTGAAATAGGTATCGCGAATCCAGCAGAAGCGATAGTCCCAGTTGCGGCCACTGTCGGCGCTCTCCGGGATCGAGGTGGTGATCGCTGCGATGATCGCCCCGGTATCCTCGTAGCTGCAGAGCTTGAGGGTGATCGCCGCACGAATCACGGCTTCCTGCCACTCAAACGGTATGGCGAGACTGCGCACCCAGTCGTTCCAGTACTCGCGCGTCGCATCGAGCAGCCGCTGCGCCAGCATCGGCACCGACTCATGCACTGTCTCGTCCGGCCCCAGGATGAATGCCAGTGAGTCGTCCAGCACGAACACACGCTGCTCCTGAATCACCGCGACACTAGCGTTGGTAGTCATTCGCAGATCGACATCGCGCCCCGAATAACGAATGTGATGCGAGCCGACCGTGGTACTGCGCGCGCGTTCGCCGTAGCGTTCCGCCGGCAGCAGTTTCATGCGCAGACGCGGACGGCCGGACAGCCGGCGCACAATGCGCACCAACATCGCCGGGCGGTAGTTACGCTCATACTGTCGAAAGCGCGGAGCGAAGTCCGTGACGACCAACGAGGCGCCATCCCTGTCGGTCAATGTGGTCTCGACGATCGCGGTATTGCGCTCATAGACCTGCGTCGAACTGGCGAGATCGATCAGCTCAATGGACCACAATCCCGCGCGCTGCGGTGCATCCGAACCGGCGAGCAGATCGCAGAACACCGGGTCGCCGTCCAGACGCGGCCAGCAGGTCCACACATGGGTGGCTTGGCGATCAATCAGCGAGGCGATTTGGCAGTTGCCAACCATCGCCAGATCCAATGTCGGTTTACTCATCCGCCCTATTATCACTCAGTTGCTGCAACCAGCCTCGCAACTGATCGGGACTCGCCAGGCGATGATGGGCCTGGGTGCCGGAGGAACTGCCGACGTGCACACTGACCCCGCCCAGTCGATTCACCACTTCGAAAGCATCCTCATCGGTGCAATCGTCGCCAGCGAAAATCGGTGTTCGCCCGCGAAACGGCGCCATCCGCATGAGCTGGTCGATTGCGATACCCTTGGTCTGGTGTCGCGGCCGGATTTCCACCACGCACTTTCCCATCAGCACCGCAAACTGACTGCCCATGCCCCCCACGACCAGCTCCGCGACTTTGAGCACTTCGCGTCCGCGCTCGGGGACACTGCGATAGTGAAGCGCGATGGCACTGTGTTTGTTCTCCAGCACCACGCCTCGCATGCCGCCGATCGCCTCGCGCAACAGGGGTTCCGTGGCTTGGATCTCATCGACCAAACCGCTATCGGCCAGGATCAGGCCATCCGGCGTTCGCACCTCCCCGCCATGCACGCCCACCGCCGGCAGCTTGAGGGGATTGAACAGGGCATCGATCGCCTCGATCGTGCGGCCGCTGACGAATGCGATCGCACCGCCGAGCCTGTCGGCCAGCTGCTGCAGCACTGGCACCAGGGTGTGCGGCACCTCCACGGCCTCGGGGCTGGGGGCCAGCTCGAGCAAGGTACCGTCGATATCAAGAAACAGGGCGTGACCCGTCAGGATGTCCCGTGCCGCGGTCTTTTTGAACAGTGTCTGCATCCGTTAACCGTAGCCAACCGGCGCGCGGCGCGACTATAGGATCATGCGAGCAAGGCTGTAGTCCAGAGGGAAGTTCGTATAACGTAGTCATATGAATCGGAGCGCATTGCAAGCACGGATCGAAGCCGCTTACGAGCGCCGGCAGGAGCTCAGCGCCGGCACAGTCGATGCGGAGACTCGTGCCGCCATCATCGAGGCGGTCGCCGGCCTCGATCGCGGCCAGTTCCGCGTCGCCGAAAAAATCGACGGCCGCTGGCAGGTCCACACCTGGCTGAAACAAGCCGTGCTGCTGTATTTCCGCATCCACGACAACCAGCTCGTCGAGGGCGGATTCACGCGCTTCTACGACAAGGTGCCTCTCAAATATGCGCAGCACGATGCGGCGCGCTTCGCCGCCGAGGCAGTACGCGTGGTGCCGCACGCGATCGTGCGCCACGGCGCCTATGTGGCTGCGAATGCCGTGCTGATGCCCTGCTTCGTCAACATCGGCGCGTACGTGGGTGCCGGCACCATGGTCGATACCTGGGCGACCGTTGCGTCGTGCGCCCAGATCGGCAGCAACGTTCACCTGTCCGGAGGCGTCGGCATCGGTGGTGTTCTGGAGCCGCTGCAGGCAACTCCGACGATCATCGAAGACAACTGCTTCATCGGTGCGCGCTCCGAGATCGTGGAAGGCGTCATCGTCGGCGCCGGATCGGCGATCTCGATGGGCGTGTTCATCGGCGCGAACACTCCGATTTATGATCGCACCACTGGCGAGACATTCCGCGGTGCGGTCCCACCGGGGTCGGTCGTGATGGCGGGCAGCATGCCGTCAAAAGACGCAACACACAGCCTGAACTGCGCGGTGATCGTCAAACGTGTTGACGCGCAGACGCGCGCCAAGACCTCGCTGAATGAGCTATTGCGGCCGAGTGACTGAGCGTCGCCTAGCCGTAGCGGCCGGTAATGTAATCCTCGGTCGCCTTCTTGCCGGGGTTAGTGAAGATCTTCGAGGTCTCGTCGAACTCGATCAGCTCGCCGAGGTACATGAACGCGGTGTAGTCGGAAACGCGCGCCGCCTGCTGCATATTGTGCGTGACGATCAGCACCGTGACCTGCTCTCGCAGCGCCGCGATCAGTTCTTCGATGCGGGCGGTCGCGATCGGATCCAGAGCCGAGGTCGGCTCGTCGAACAGCAGGATTTCCGGGCTGGTCGCGAGCGCACGCGCAATGCACAGGCGCTGCTGCTGACCGCCGGATAGTGACAGGGCGGAACTGGACAGGCGGTCCTTGACCTCGTCCCACAGCGCCGAACCGCGTAGCGCCTTCTCAACTTCCTCGCGGATGCGGATCTGTGAACGCACGCCACGGATACGCAGTCCGTACGCAATATTCTCAAAGATCGACTTCGGGAACGGGTTTGGCTTCTGGAACACCATGCCGATGCGCATGCGCACTTCGATCGGATCGACATCGCGGCCAACCAGATCCATGTTCTCCGGGAACAACGTGATGTTGCCCTCGTACCGGCAGCCTGGCGTCAGATCGTGCATGCGGTTGAAGCAGCGAAGGAACGTGCTCTTGCCGCAGCCCGACGGACCGATCAGGGCAGTCACCTGCTTCTCGCGGATCTCCATATTGAGATCCTTGAGCGCTTTGAATGCGCCGTAGAAAAAATTCAGGTGCTCGGTCTTGGCTTTGATCGGCGCCTTGAGCGCGGCCGAGCGACGTGCCTCGTCCACTGCCACCTGTAGCATGCCCCGACCGCTCGTCCGGATCGGAATAACCCCCGTGTCGATGTCGCTCGCAGGAAGAAAACCGGACGACTCTCTCTCGGAGGGCATGCCTTTCACCAATGTTGCCATGTGCGTCAGTGACTTCAGGCTTTGGGCGCGTGAAGCTCTTTTTCGATCTCTTCTAGTTTCGTATGACGCACGTCTTTGCCGTGCACCAGGTAGATCAGGTATTCGCAGATATTTTTGGCGTGATCGCCTATCCGCTCCAGCGCGCGCACCACCCACATCACATCCAGCGCCCGACCGATCGAGCGGGGATCTTCCATCATAAATGTGATGTTTTGGCGATGGATCGCCTCGTACTCTTCGTCCACAATCCGGTCGCGCCGCAGCACCTGTAGCGCCAGATCGGTGTCATAGCGCGCAAACGCGTCCAGGGTGTCGTGCACCATCGCGATGACCAGCTCCCCGAGGTTACGCAGCTCGCGGTAGCGGTTGTTCGGCCGCTCACGCGCCGCCAGGCGTGCGGCAATCGCCGCCACTTTCTCGCCCTCGTCGCCGATGCGTTCCAGGTCGGTAATGGTCTTCAGGATCGAGATGATGAGGCGCAGGTCCGATGCCGCCGGTCCGCGCGTCGCCAGAATCCGGCTGCAATCCTCGTCGATGGAGCGCTCGAGCTGGTTGACCCGCAGTTCCTCCTGCGCCACCCGCAGCATCACCTTGGCATCCGGCTCGGTAATCCCGCCGATCGCCTGAATCAGTTGCCGCTCAACGAGGCCGCCCATCTCGAGGACACTGCTGCGCAATCGCTCCAGGTCCTCGTTGTAGCGGCTGGAAATGTGGTGGCTGACGCCCTCGGTACTCATCCACCCATGTTAATCGTTTGCCCGTGACAGATTTGTGTCAGCGATCGCCTCAGGAGCCGCTCCCACATCCTAACCGCCTGAATCTGCGGCACTCTTGCGCCCAGCCGTGACGAAATCGCGGTCCGGGCAGGCTGGATGCTGTCTGCAGCGGGTCCGGCCAAGACTTTCCTAAAGGCGCGGGCCGGTACTGGCCCCGGGCAGGCTTGGCGGACGCGGACTTGGAAAGGCCTGCGCGCTGGATGTTCGACGGCTTCGACATCGTCGAAAACTTGCGCGTGATCACTGTCGCGCGCCGGGCGCACAAGGAGCCCGAGGGCGATCTGTCCTCCGCAAGCTATTGTCGACACACTGCGGGCATCGTATAAGCGCCCGGAGGAACACGCATGTCAGCAACGCTCGAACTGGCCCACGAATTGATGGCACGTGCATCGGTGACGCCCGCGGATGAGGGCTGTCAGGAGCTGATGGCCGCGCGGCTGAGCAAGCTCGGCTTCAAGGTGGAGCGCCTGCGCTACGGCAGCGTGGATAACCTGTGGGCCCGCCGCGGCGGTAACGGCGGCCCGGTGCTGTGCTTCGCCGGCCATACCGACGTTGTGCCG
>DATMRM010000508.1:0-5588 GCA_035566155.1 Steroidobacteraceae bacterium
AACTCGAGCAGGGATACGCCTGGACCTACGATCGGCTGTTCTCGCACCGCTCGATCTGGCGCCGACGACCGCATGATCCGCGCGCGGTCCTGGCGTATCTGGCGATGAGCTATCTGTACAAGCGCTCCAATCGCTTCTGGCATCTGCTGATCCGACATCGGCTGACAGCAGTCGTTTGGCGGCCGCTGATCGAACTATCTCGGCGACGCCACCTGAAGTTTCGCGATCGTCTGTTGCATCTGCCGCCAGACGGGCCACTGCTGGGCGCACCGCAGGCGGGCGCGGTCGTCAGCGCTGGAGTCTGATGTGACTTCCTACACTGGAAAACGCGCTTTCGACTTAGCTGTGGCAGGCAGCGCCTGCATCGTCTTCGGTCCTGTGTTCGCTGCGCTCGCGGTGGTCGGCGTTCTTGAAGACGGCGGACCGGCGCTTTTTATCCAGCGACGAGTCGGCAGCGCACGTCGGCCGTTTCAAGTATTCAAATTCCGAAGCATGCGCGATGGTGAGATCACGCGCGTCGGCCAGTGGGTCCGCCGCACCGGGCTTGATGAACTACCGCAATTCCTGAACGTCTGCCGAGGAGAGATGAGTGTCGTCGGTCCTCGGCCGCTCACCCCCGAGGATATACAGCGCTTGGGATGGAACGATCCGAGTTTCGACTGGCGCTTCGCGCCTAAGCCGGGCATCACCGGCTTGTCACAACTGCTGGCGGGTCAAGGGGTGCGTGCCAGCCGGCGCCTCGACCGGTTATATCTGCGACGGCAGAGTCCACTGCTCGACCTGCAGCTCGTCGCGCTATCGTTTGCGGTCAACCTGATCGGCAAACGGCGAGTGCGACAGATGATGAGGATGGGATTACGATGACGACCCCCTAGGCACCAAGCGTCGGACGCAGCAAGCCCATGAGCAACGTGCGCAGCCCGTTCCACATGATTTGCACACCGATGCAGAAAAGGATGAACGCTGTCAGACGTATCAGTACATTGGTGCCCGTGGTACCCAGTTTTCGCAGGATCCGATCTGCATAGCGGTAGCAGAGATAGATCGATAACGCGACGACCAAAACGCCCAGGACATGCGCCAGCGCGGTGGTCACCAAGGAGCGGATCCCCTTGGGCGGGTTGGCACCCAGAGTCATCGCGACCGAGATCGATCCGGGCCCCACCGTCAACGGCATGGTGATCGGATAGAACGCGCGCTGACTGAGCGCTTCGGGAGCCGCTGCCGTGGAGCGCTCCGAGACCGCTGGCGTGCTGGGGCTGGTCAATAGCGACCAGGCAATGGCGCAGACAATAAATCCGCCTGCCACTTGGACCGCCGGTATGGATACCCCAAAGAAGTCCAGCACGTAGGCCCCAACCAGGATCGACGCCACCAGCAACACGAAGCTGTTGATCGCCACGAGCTGAGCCATCCGGGCGCGCTCTGCCGCAGACAGTCCCGCGGTCATCACCAGATAAATCGGGGCGCCGCCGAGCGGGTCTACGATCGGCAACAGTGCTGCGATCGCGACCAGCGCGGTCTCAACAAAATGTTGGGCGTCTTCGAGCAACATCGGCGCTTGCACTCAACGCCGCGCGGCGAACCTCGCAGCGCCCCGCGCCTTGGCCTTGGCGGCTTCGACCGCTCTATCGCGTGGCTCCGCGTTCGTGACCAGCGACGCCATGAGCGCCTCGGCGGCGGCGCAGATGTCGCGGACGGCGCGCTCGAAGGCCGGTTGATTGGCCTTAGACGGGGTGTGGAAACCGCTCAGTTTGCGGACGAATTGCACGGAGGCAGCATGAACTTCCTCCTTGGTAGCCGGCGGTTCGAAATTGAACAGGGTTTTGATGCTTCGGCACATATTTTCCACCTGGGTGCGGACTGACGGATGCGACTTTACTACGCATGCTCCCCGAAGGCTTACCGCGGGCAAAACGTGAACTGAGTCTCATTTGCGCCCTGTCCGATGCGTATCTCGTCTCCCATTTAAGGGAAACGAGAGTTGATTCCTGAGCAGATTCTCGTGTCGCGCAATGCTCCCGCTTTGCTGCATATTCTGGACCGAGACACCGAGTTGGATCCCGAAGGACGACTCTCCCGTCGCACGCTGGGTCGGCGGCTCAATCTCACGGCAGTTGCACTGGCGTGCTCTCTGGTCGCACTTGTTTGCGCGACCTTCCTACTGGCACGCCACTCCCAACTGGTGCGCGCAACCAGCGCCCAGCAGTCCAGGCTCATCGGATGGCAACAACTGCTGCAATCGGTGGATACCTATCTGACCGACGCCAATGCTGCGCAGCGCGACTATCTGTTGACCGGGGATGCGCGGTTTCTGGCGCCGTATCAGGAAGCGGTTCACCACATGCCAGAGGTCCTGCAGAAGCTGGACGGTCTGCCGATCTCTGACCCCATTGTTGCGGCGGGCATTCAAGATATCCGTCAGCAGAGCGCTCGGAAGCTGGATGAGTTAGGGCGAACGCTCGCGGTGTACGGGCAGAGCGGACGAGACGCAGCCATCGCGCAAGCCAGGGCCACGATGGATCAAGGCGGACTGCAACGCGTTCGCGACGACACGACGTCCATCACGAATAGTATTCGCGCCAACCGCCGCGCCGGCAGCCAGCGAGTCACGGCCGGCATCAACCAGATCCAGCAGCTCGCCATCGTCACGGTTGCGGCGCTGTTCCTGTCGGTGATCCTGGCGGGCTTTCAGATCCGACGGCTGATCGTCACGCACATCCTGGATAGGCGCAGTCTGGAGGCGAGCGAACAACGCCACCGGGCAATCGTCGAGGAGCAGACAGAGTTCATTGCGCTATCACGGCGCGATGGCTCGATCAAGTACGCCAATCCCGCTTACCTGCGGTATTTTCAGGTGTCAGCATCCGATTTGGCCGCTGCCAATCTCTACCATTCAATCGTCCCGACCGATGCGCTGGTGATGCGCACTCGGTTGACCGAAACGCTGTCCGGCCAGCATCTCTCGATGGAAACCCGCGTCGCCGGACCCGACGGCACGCAGCGATGGGTCTGGTGGCGTCATCGCATTCAGATGATTGATGGAGAGATGGTCATTCACTCGGTCGGACGTGACACCACCGTCGCGAAACAGGTTGGCTTAGCTCTCAAGGCCAGCAAGGAATTTCTTGCGAGGACCGGCCGGGTCGCGGGTGTCGGCGGATGGGAGCTCGATCTGAAGGAACGCCAGGTGCATTGGTCCGATGAACTGCGGCAGATGTGCGAAGTGACCAGCGACTTCGTGCCGACGATCGAGAATGTCATTGATTTCTACAAGCCCGAAGTACGTACCCAGATCCGCCGGGCCGTGGATGACTGCATCAGCGCGGGCACACCCTGGGACTTCGAACTGCCGCTGCTGACCGCTTCGGGCAAAGAGATCTACGTGCGCGCAGTGGGTGAAGCGGAGTTCGACCCTGATGGCAAGACCATCCGGCTGGTCGGTGCAATGCAGGACATTACCGACCGCAAGGCGATGGAGGTGAAGGAGCTTGCTACTCGGGCGGATTTGGCAACCCAGACTGCCACCCTGAACGCAGTGATCGAATCCATTCCGGCCATGGTAGCCGTGTGGGATACCGAGTTGCGCTACCGGCTCGTGAACAAAGCGTTTGAACGCTGGCGCGGCAAGCGCCGCGAAGACCTCATCGGCCACACGATGGAAGAGGTCGTCGGCAATACGGAGTACCCGCGAAGTCTCGAGTGGGTCCATCGGGCGCTGTCCGGCGAGACCGTCTCCTACGAAAAGGAATATCCCGGCGCGCGCGAGTCACGGCATGTGTCGATCACCTACATACCGTTGCGCATGAAGGATGGGCAGGTTGGAGGCTTCGTCGAAGTGGCGCAGGACATTACCCTGCACCGTGAAGAACATGTACGCCTGACGATGCTGAGCGAACGCGACCCGCTCACGGGGCTACTCAATCGCGCCGGGCTGGAAAGCTATCTTCGCAAAAAGACCGAACAGGGCGATGGCGCCTCATTGGCGATGCTGTACATCGATCTTGACCACTTCAAAGCGATCAACGATTCCTACGGCCACATGACCGGCGACGATGTGTTACGTGAGTTTGCCGCGCGGCTGCAAAACCTGGTGCGCCCCACGGATGCGGTGGCTCGTCTCGGCGGCGATGAGTTTGGAATCGTCCTCTACGGTATCCATCAGCCGGAACACGCGGTCGCAGTCGCCGACAAGGTCGTCGAGTTCGCGCGTCAGCCTTTCAGCATCTCTAACCTGTCCCTGACGATTGGTGCGAGTGTCGGCATCGCCTTCGATGCAGACAGCCAGGGCGGCTGGACCGGTCTGGTCTCGCGCGCTGACGCGCTGGTCTATCAGGCCAAGGCCAGTGGTCGCGGTCGGACCGCAATGGGTCCTGCCGATGGCATGCTGCCCACTGATCGCGCGGTGCGACCGACGGGCTGATCATCGTTGCTCTGTCAGGTGCGCCGTGCGGCAGAACCCGGCGCTCAACCCTACAGCCTGGTAGTCAGGTGCGCCCTTCTTCTCATGTTTGTAGCGGACCGGAACGTCCTGACAAACGAGGGATGGCTCCCCCGGACTATCGCCACAATGAAAGCTGGCCGCATCGTCGATACTGCCGCTGCCGTTGTAGATCGCCTTGCTGGGATACGGACATAGAGGACGGGTACGACCCGTGGGCGGCGCTGCGCTTCCACCCGCGGCCAGCAAGGTGGCGGGAGCGACGCCGTGCTCGACCCAGTTCACCAATGCGTTGAAGGGATCCGTCGGCGCCGGGCCCACACCCCCGCCGCAGTGCCCAACGCCGGGTGCCAGAAACAAGCGGTAGAAGTCCTGAATCGAGCTGAAATCGGACGAGCCGCGCATGCCGTAGCGAACAGCCATCTGTCGGTAATATCCAATCACACCTCGCGGAAAGATGGACTGGTCATTGGTACCCACGAAGGTCAACAGCTTGCCCCCGTGGCGGCGGAACGTATCCAGTGGCCCCGTGGTATCGGTCAAATCCGCGATTGCGCGCGAGCCCTGCTCGGCGACGACCGCATACTCATCGAGCGACACGGATTGCCAATCGAAATTACGGTCGTGCATATCCCAGTGCAATTGCGTCAGTCCGAGGGCAAACGGTCGCGGACCGTCCATGGTGGCGAAGTCGGTTCCACGGTCCAGTCCATACCAGATCATGGACCGCTGCGCGTTGCGAGGACCCGCCCAGATCTTGTCGACGGCGGCCGCTTCGTCCGCCGTCAAGCAGTTGCTCCGCGGAGCCGTTGGCGTACCGCAGACGTTGGCCTGGGCACTGAAATGACAGGCGCGCGGATCCTGAATGATCCCGTCAGTCACGCCGTCGGCAGCATCACAGGCTGCGATTGCGGACTCACGTACCTGCTGCAACTTCGCAGGTATGATCGGTGAACCCACCAGTTGGCGCATCGCCATCTGTCCCCACATCTGAGCGGTCTGGAACCGAGTCCAGTAAATGGCCGGCGCATTCGCCATGACACCGTCGAGTTCGTTGCCCAGTTCCTGTGCCAGCAGATAGCCCTGTCGGCCACCGGTGGAGCATCCGTTCCAGTAGTTGAATCTCGCGGGTTGTCCGTAGTATCGC
>DATMRM010000509.1:0-17012 GCA_035566155.1 Steroidobacteraceae bacterium
GTTAGCAGCTTGGGAAGCTGCAGTTCTACCATTGAACTACACCCGCAGTATCTGCAACTCTACAGCGTCGAACACACTGATCGCAACGAAGCCCTGAAAGTCAATAGCTGAGCCAATGTCAGGGGAGCCTGCGTGAGGCGCTACTGCTTTTCGAGCGCTTCGATCTCGTCGAGCAATCGGTTCATCCGCGCCGCCAGCGCCCGATAGGGCTCCGGCGTCGCCATGTCTATACCCGCCTGTTTGTAGAGATCGTACGGATACTCGGACCCGCCCGCCTGCAGCATCCTGATAAAGCGGCCGCGCGCAGGCGCACCCTCCTTGAGGATCGCATCAGTGAATGACGCCGCGCCCACCATGGAGGTTGCGTATTGATAAACATAGAAGTCGAGATAGAAATGCGGCACGAACGCCCATTCGACACAATAGCCCGGGTCGATCTTCATGACGCCCTCGGCTTCGCCGTAATACTTCTTGAGAATGCCGCAGTACAGCTCGGTCATCCGCTCGCCTGACAGTGCCTTGCCCTTCTCCAGTTCCTCATGGATTGCGAGCTCAAACTCCGCAAACATCACCTGGCGGAAATACGTGCCTCGGATCGAATCCACACCCTGACCAAGATAGTAGAGTTTCTCCGAGCGGTTGGCTGCGTGTTCGACCATATAGTCATTGAGCAGCATCTCGTTGCCGATGGAGGCGGATTCCGCAATAAAGGTCGAGTAGTTTGACTTCTCGAACGGCTGCGCCTCGTTCGTCAGCAGAGTGTGTACGGCATGTCCCCACTCGTGCGCCAGCGTCGAAAGCGAAGCGTAGTCGTTCTGATGGTTGAGCAGCAGGTACGGATGCACGTCATAGGCCGCGCCGTTCATGTACGCACCGGATGCCTTGCCCTCGTGAGGGTAAGCATTCATCCAGTGTGAGCTGAATCCCTTGCGCATCAGCGAAAGGTAGTCCTCTCCAAGTGGCTTCAGCGCGTCGAGCGTGATGCGCTCGGACTCGGCAACGGTGAAGCTCGGCGGCTTGCGCAGCGCAAACGCCGGATAGACATCGTAGTAGTGCATCTCACCGGCGATGCCGAGCTGGCGCTTGCGCAGCCGCAGATAGCGATGCAGCGCCGGCAACGCGGCGTTCACTTCGGCGACCAGCGAGCGGTAGACCCCCTCGGGCATGTTGTCGGGGAACTGCGCCGCCTGCAACGCGTTCGGGAACCTGCGCGCCTCAGCAGTGAAATGATTGCCCATCACCTGAGTCGTCAGCAGCCCGCCCGCAGTGCCTTCAAACCTCTTCCAGGTACTCCAGTATTGGTCGAACGCCAGCTTGCGGTCACCGCGATTGGAAACCTGACGGTACTTTTCGTACGCTTGTTCGTCCAGTCGGACTTTGCTGCCATCCGAGAAGGTCACCGTGGGGGCCGGAAAATCCCCATTCTCGAATTGATTGTGCAGCGTACCCGGTTGCGACAGCAGGTCACCGGTCATCGCCAGCACGCCTTCCGACTCAGGGCTGAGAGTATGCGGGGCGGCGCGCAGCGTATTGTCCAGAAAGAAACCGAATCGCCCCTTAAGCTGCTTGTTCGCATCGGTAAAGGTCTTTATCTTGGCGGCCCCGATTTTCACGATCTCGGGCGCCACCCACGCGCTCCTTTCACCGAGCTGAGTCACCAACGCCTGTGCCAATTGCTTGCGCTCGATGTTGGCGCCAATGCGCACGTCTTCGTCCGATTTCAACGATGCATAGACGAAGAGGCGCGCCGCCTCACGATTTGCCGCGCTCATCGCATCGAGTGCGCTGAACATGACGTCGGCGCTCTTACTGAGCGTGCCCTGGTAGCTGGCGATTTTGTCCGCTGCGGCGCGTGTGCGCGCCAGGGTCTGGTCCCAGGCCGCGGTATTTGGATACAGGTCGCCGAGGTCCCACATCTCCGGCGGTGTCGAATCCTGTGCCAGCGACGCCATCCCGGAGCCCGCACTCAGCGTGAGCACCAGCGGCAGCAGCCACTTTCTGGTCATCGCGATCCCCTAAGACTTCGGTCCCTGAGTTCGATGGATGAAGTCGGCGACTTTGGCGTGCATCTGCTTCAGCGAATTCTCGTTGGCGTACACCATATGACCCGACTCGAAGTACGCGAATTCGATGTTCTTTTGTACCGCGGACGGTATCGGCAGATGCTGCATCTCGAACACACCCTGATAGTAGGGTGTCGCCAGATCGAAATAGCCACCCGTCAGCAGTACATGCAGACCCGGATTGACCTTCATGGCGGTCGCCAGGTCCGGCATCACATTGGTGGACTGTTGCAGGGCTTCCTGTGCGCCGGGTCCGCGATGACTGAAGTCCCAGTGATCGATGTTGGCAAACGGCTTGAAGATCTTGTCCTGACCGTATTTGAGCTGCTTGCGCACGTAGTCGTTGAACGTCGACACGTAGGCAGAAGAAATGGCGGCCGACTGGGGATCGTAATCCGCTTCCTTGCTGAGCGGATCGAGCGATGGCCCCGCAAAGCGGGTATCGAGTCGGCCCGTAGTCATATCCGTGTCGCTGAGCAGACTGTGCTCGAACTCACCACCGTCGATGCGCAGGTTGGCTTTGAGAATGTAGTCCACTGGCAGCGCGGTATAGTCGTGCAACTTCTGGGCGACGGCGCGGCGCCGGTCGTCCGATAGCGTCCAGCCCGCCTCGAGTGCCAGCGCGTAGTCACTCATCGCGAAGCGCTCGACATCCTTAAGAAATGTCGGCAGATCCGAAGGCGCGTTGGCCAGCTTGTGATGATACCAAGCCGTCGCTGCGTAGGTCGGCAGCGCCAGCTGGTACGGCAGATCAATTCCTGGATTGGTGTCCGGGCCGTCCGGACTGCCGTCAAAATTCAGGATCTGCGACAGCATGATGACGCCATTGAAATCCACCGAGCGCCCGGTCTCCAGCAGATTCACCAGCACCGCATTGCGCGTGGTGCCATAGCTCTCACCGAACAGATACTTGGGCGAGTTCCAGCGTCCGTACTTACCGAGAAACTGCACGACGAAATCTGAAAACGCCCATGCGTCCTCATCCACGCCGTAGAACGCCTTGTCGCGATCGGTGCCGGCGATGCGCGAAAAGCCGGCCCCCGGGGCATCGATGAATACCAGGTCGCTCACGTCGAGCAGACTGGACTCATTGTCCACGAGCGAATAGGGTGCTGCCGGGGTGTGCGAGTCGTTGGCGGTGACCACACGTTTTGGTCCGAATGCGCCCATATGCAGCCAGACCGTGGCCGATCCGGGACCCCCGTTGTACAGGAAGGTGATCGGACGCGGCTCCGGCCTGGCGCTACCCGACTTAGCCTCCGATTTATCCGACTTGAAGTAAGCAACGTAGAACATGCTCGCTTCGGGGCGCGGCTTCTTATCCTCGTCCTTCGGCGCATTCTGGGGCACGTCGTCCCAATCGTGCGCATGTACCACCAGGGTGCCGGTGTGCGCCTCGTAGTCGATGCGTCGGCCTTCAATGGTCACCGATCCAGCCGTATCCACCTGCTCAGCGGTGAAGTGATCGGGTGGTTTGGGCGCTTCTTTCTTGTCCTGATCCTTCTTGTCCACATCGCCGTTGTCTGCGGCCTGCACGGCCGCCATCGGCGCGAGCAACAGAATGAGCCAGCGCACAACGCGAGTGATCTGCACCGGAGTCCCCTTACTTCTTTTCGAGAGTGCAGATCTTACACTTAAGTCAGCCGTAGCTCCTCTTCGCCGGTCAGCAGCGCTTGACGCTGGCGAATGCGCGCCGCGTCCATCAGCATGCGACCGGCCCAGCGGTAGACGTTGTTTTCTTTTACAGTGCGGCGCATGAGCTGCATGCGCTGTCGGCGCTGCTCACGCGGCATGTCCACCGCCCGTCGGATCGCCGCCGCGGTCTCAGCGACATCGAACGGATTGACCAACAGCGCCTCAACCAGTTCGCGCGAGGCGCCGGCGAAGGTACTCAGGATCAACACCCCGTCCTCATCTTCGCGCGCAGCGACGAACTCCTTAGCCACCAGATTCATGCCATCGTGCAAACTGTTGACGATGCAGAAGTCCGCGGCCCGGTAGAGCTCGAACACTTGCTCCGGGGGCTGATGCCTGGTGATCAGCACGATCGGCTTCCAGTCCGCGGTCGCAAAACGCTCATTGATGCGTTCGACTTCCGATAGGGTCGCCTGCTGCAATGCCTGGTAAGCGGGCAACTTGCTGCGCGAAGGCGCAGCAATCTGCAGCAGCGTGACATTGCCGCGCATGCCTGGATCCTGTTCCAGCAGCAGCTCCAGTGCCAGAAACCGCTCCAGCACTCCCTTGGTGAAGTCCCAGCGTTCCACGCCCAGGCCGAGGGTCACATGCTCGCTGATATGGAAGTGTTCACGCACCCGCCGGCGTGACAGGGTCACGTCCGGTACGGCCACGAGCCAGCGCGGCGGCCACTCTATCGAGATCGGATAGGCGGCCACATGGCACACGTGTCCCTGCAGGGTCACAGTCATATGTGCGTGATCGATCTGGCATTCGATGAAACGATCCACCGTCGCCAGAAAGTTCTGGCAATGATAGAGCGTGTGGAAGCCAAGGATGTCCGACATCAGTAGGTTCGACAGCATTTCGTGCTTCCACGGGCAAACACCGAAGGTCTCCGCGTTCGGCCATGGGATGTGCCAGAACATGGCGATCGTGGATTTCGAGCGTCGAGCTCGCAGTAGCCCGGGCAGCAGCGCGAAGTGGTAGTCCTGAATCAGAACCACCGGATCGTCCGACTGCGCCTCGCGCAACACCACGTCGGCGAATTTGCGGTTCACCGCCTGATAGGCGACCCAGTCCTCTCCGCGAAATGCGGGCCTGACATACGCCAGGTGGCACAGCGGCCATAGTCCCTCGTTCGACAATCCGTAGTAGAAGCCCTCCTCTTCGGGCGGCGACAACCACACCCGCCGCAAGGTATACGACGGATCCTCTGGCGGCACCTTCACGCGGTCGTTCCGATCCACGACTTCGCGATCCGCGGTCCCGCTGCCGTGCGCAACCCAGGTGCCTGAGCACGCACGCATGACCGGCTCGAGTGCGGTCACCATGCCGCTGGCGGGCACCTGCACCTGGATCGAATCATGCTCGCCGTATTCATGTGAGTAAGGTTCACGATTGGAGACCACCAGCATCTGCGGCGAATGCAGCTGCTCGCGAACCACCTGTTGCAGTGCCTGCGGCGTCCAGTTCTCGCGATAGTCGATCTCCAGGCGCTGACTCTCCTCCATTTCGCGCAGTACCTGGTGCACCTGCTTGAGAAATGGTAGCGACAACGATCCCGACTGCGCATTGTCGAGAAAGCGGCGACCGCTGATATCGCGGAGCAGCATATTGGCGTAGCGTCTGATCACGAGCCACGCGGCCAGCACCAGGAACAGCGCCACGATAACCAAGGTGATGCACGCGAGTGTGATCAGGAAATCGCGCGCCTTGTCCTGTCGGCGATCGACAAAGCTCAGATCATTGACGATCTCCACGCGGTAGGGGGCCTGTCCTTGTGGCTTCTCATCGAACGCCGAGACCAGCACCGAGCCCCACGACGCACGCATGACATCGCTCTGTCCATCGGCAAGCTTCGCCGTACTGTCGCAGCTGACGGCTCCGGGGACCCGCTCGGTCTTGAACTCAGTCCAGCCATCCGCGCCACAGATCAGCAATCCCACCAGGCGCTGATCCGCGGTGATCTTGGAGGCGTATTTTCGCAGCCCGGGTTGATCGTGTGTAGCCAGGAGAGCAGGCAGGGTTTCCTCGATCGAACTGATCACCAGGCGCGCGCGCAGCTCCACGTCGGATTGGAACCAATTGGTAAGCAGGCGATCGATGTACGGCAGACCGAGGTACGCGACAACGCCGGCCGCCAGCAGCAGCGGAAGAACGGTGCGAAAAATGATTGTGCGGTACATTGGTCTGGTAGGTGGGTTGCATCGACGCTAGCCGCCCGAGCTCGCTGCCGTCAATGCGACAAACGCGCAATCACGGCTGAAATTTTTTCAATTTCGACTAATCTATGCGCCTGTGACCACATTGCAGATTGTGTGTTTGGCATTGGCCGTATCGGCGCTGACGCTGGCGCTGATCTTTGGCGTGTTTCGCAGCGGGAAGCCGCCGGCGGTCGCGGCAGCTCCGCCGTCGACACCAGCGCAGTCGGCTAGACCTGCTGCGGCCGTAGCACCCGCGGTACCGGCGACCCAGGATGAGCCTCCCGAAGAGCTGAATGCGCGCTTCGAGGCCACGCACCGGCTGCAGCTGCTGGCGTTGAGTTCTGAGGCCGCGCCTCCTGCCGATAGTCCGGTTCACGAAGAGATCGCCTCGAAGGTGCGCTGGACGCTCGCCACCATTACCGATAAACCCAACTATGCGCCGCGTCGCCCGCTGCTGCTGCCTAGGCTGGTGCAGGCGATGAACAACGACGACGTCTCCCGGCGTGAGCTGGCGCGCATCATCGCTTCCGATCCGGGACTGGCGGCCGGGCTGTTTCGCCTGGCCAACAGTCCGTTCTATCGTGTCTCTCCAACTCCGATCGAAAGTCTCGACCGAGCGGTCGCGCTGCTCGGTATCGAGGGCATGCGCTCATTGGTCGCTGCCGCCCTGATGCAGCCGGTGTTCAAAGTAGATGGCGGGGGATTCCCCCGATTCGGCGACATCGTCTGGCAACACACGCTGGCATCAGCTTCCGCGGCCGAATCGCACGCAGTCATGCTCGAGACCACCGATCCATTCGCTGCGCAACTACTGGCCTTGATGATGGGGCTATCCACGATCGTGGTGTTCCGGGTCGCGATTGATGAATACCAGGGGCGGCATCTGGCCCCTCACCCCAGAGTGTTGAGGGCGCTGATCGACTCGCAGTCCGCTCCGGTTGCGCGCCAGATCGCGGCGAGCTGGCAGTTGTCCGAGCGTGTCAATGCTGCGCTGGTCGATCAAACCGCCCCGCAGGGCTCCAAGCTGACGTCGTTGGGGCGATCACTGCAGTTTGGCCGCTTTCTCGGCGCACTGGCGGTACTGCATCAGCAACAGGTGCTCGACGATGAGGCGGTCAGCGCGGCATTGCGTACCGGCGGAAGCCTCGCGCCCGCCTACGAGCGCATCTGGGCCAAGCGCGCGGCTCTGCAGAACGAGGCGCATCGCCCATAGTGGCTACAGCAGCGATGGCGCGTTTGCGATCCGATCGCGGACCGCGGCCGTCAGCGTCAGCGAATGCTGCCGCGCCGCCTGGTCATACACGTGCACATTCACCATCAGTTCGTCGGCCTGAGTCAGACGCAGGAAACCGCGTAAGCTGTGCTCGACGCTGGCTGCCGAGCCAGCAAACGTGTACCGCATCGCGTGCTCGACCATCGTGCGCTCCCCCGGCGACCAGAACGCGTTCATGTCGTCTCTGGGAGCGGGCAGCTTTCCTGGCCGCCCGCGGCGCAGATTCATAAAGGCCTGTTGATGTGAGCTCAGCAGCCAGCGTGCTTCCTCGTCGGTATCGGCGACGATGACATTGATACAGGGCATCGCATACGGCTTGCTGAGCTGATTCGAGGATTCGAAGCGCTCGCGATAGATCGATAGCGCCGGCAGTAGCAGGTCCGGTGCGAAATGCGCAGCGAACGAAAAAGGCAGCCCCAGCATGGCCGCAAGCTGCGCGCCAAACATACTGGACCCGAGCAACCAGATCGGCACCTTCAGTCCCGCTCCCGGAACTGCGCGCAATGTTTGCGCCGATGAGCCTTCAAAGTAGTGCTGCAATTCCTGCACATCGCGCGGAAACTCTTCGCCGCTGGAGACCAGATCGCGCCTGAGCGCCCGCGCGGTTTCCGGGTCGGTTCCCGGCGCGCGGCCAAGTCCCAGATCGATCCGATCCCCGTAGAGTGACGCCAAGGTTCCGAACTGCTCAGCGATGACCAGCGGCGAATGGTTCGGCAGCATGATTCCGCCGGAGCCTACGCGGATGCTGCGAGTACCTGCAGCAACATGTCCAATGACGATCGCAGTGGCGGCGCTGGCGATGCCGGGCATATTGTGATGCTCGGCCAGCCAGAAGCGCTTGAATCCGAGAGGCTCGACATGACGCGCCAGCGCCAGAGTGTTACGCAACGCCTCGGCGGCCGTAGCCCCTTCGACGATCGGCGACAAATCCAGCACCGAGAATGGAATCATGCGGTCGATGATCGCACGTCCTTACGGCGGTGGGATGATCGTGACCGCGTGAAGTCTCAGATCGCGCGAAGCCGCGCCCACATAGACCGTCCGCGCGCCGACTGCGGTCACCCACCTGGCCCGGGCGGCGGACCAGTACTGCAAGGCGCGTACCTGCGCATGCAACGTGAGCCGTCTTGATTCACCGGCGGCTAGATGCACCCGTTGGAACGCGGCCAGCGCCCTCGGGGCAAACTGCGTACCCGGGTCACTGACGGCTCGTTCGGGCGCACCCAGATACACTTGTACCACTTCATCGCTGGCGTAGGCGCCGGTATTGCGTAGTTGCACACTGATATCCAGGCCTCCGTCCGCGGCCGCGTGCGCCCACAGATCCGAATACTCAAAGCGCGAGTAGCTCAGGCCGAAGCCAAACGGAAACAGCGGTTCCAGCCCCTGCTGATCAAACCAGCGATAGCCGATGAAGATACCCTCGGAATACTGTGTGCGACCATTCACCCCGAACGAGGATCGCTCCGGATGTGCAGGATCGTTGGCAACGTTTTGATCGAGCCGCTGCGGCCACGTGAACGGCAGCCGTCCGCCAGGGCTGGTTCGGCCCAGTAACAGATTCGCGGTGGCTGGACCACCCTCATCGCCGGGCCACCACATCAGAAGAACAGCCTTGACCTTGTTCAGCCACGGCATCGCCACCGGTTCGCTGAGGTTCAGCACCACGATGGTGTTCGGGTTGACGGCCGCGACATCGGCAATCAGCTGATCCTGATCACCAGGCAGACCAAATGCCGGACGACCTCGACTCCAGGCAAAGACGATCGCCTTGCTGGTGTGCGCCGCGGCTTCGATCGCTTGCTGATAGTCCGCATTGCGTTGCTCGGGCGTCACCCAGGCAAGGCGCACCTGCACCGGCTGTCCGGCCCGCTCGCCCGTCACATGCACAGTGACCGGGTGAGCGCCCGCCGTCAGCGTCATCTCACGCCGCACATCGTCGAGCCCATCGAGGCTCGGCAGTACATTGTCCTGCCCGGGCTGCACCAGATTGCCGTGCAGATCCAGCGCGCCGCTGTGAGCAACCCGCCTGCCGTCGACCTCCATCGTCGCGCTCGCACCGAGCACCTGCAGATACAGCCGATAGCGACCGTTCACTGGGATCGGCAGCGTGCCGCTCCAGCTGAACGATGAGCCCGGGGCCAGCGCGTTACCGCGTGCGCGCGTGAACTCCAGACTCGGGTCCTGCCCGATGACCTGACCCTGCGTATCCAGGCGTTCAAAGCTGACAGGAACGGTGCGGCCGTTCATATCATCGGCCACCGCCCGCTCGATGCGAGCGCCGGCGTCAGGGCGGGCACCCGCCAACCGTGCGATCGCCTCCGCCGGACTCGTCTGACGCTCCACACGGCCCAGTGCCTTCTCGCCTGCCTCGCCGGCCGCGATGTCCTGCAGAGCCCCGGGACCGATCAGCGCGAGGGAATGAAGGTCTGCCGCGATCAGCGGCAATGCGTTCACTGAGTTCTTCAGCAGGACCGCGGCGTCTTCGCTGGTTTTCAGTACGGTTTCGGCATTGGCGAGCTCGGCGCGCCCGACCTGCACACCTCTGACCGGGGCGGCGCCCTTCCGGTCGAGCAACCCAAACCGCTGCATCTGCATGAGGATGCGTCCCGCAGCACGCGTGATCGTCTGCTCGCTGACCGTACCGCGCTCCAGCGCGCTGAGCATGCCGATCGGCCGATCCATCGGCACGGTCAGAACGAACGCCGGCGTGTCCGGGGCGTACTCCTCGGGGATTGGACTGATTTCAGGACCACGCAGCGGCTTGCGTAGGCTCCCTGGTCGCGGCAGCTGCGCCTCGAAATAGGAATCCATCGTGGTGCCGCTGCCCGGCATTTCCAGGTCATCGCCCGCTTCGATGAAGGATGTACCGTGTAGCGCGCCCCAGTCCGAGGTGACGAAGCCGCCGAACTTGAGCTCGTCGCGCAACACGCCCGTCAGCAGGGCGCGATTGCCACAAGCGTAGGCGCCATTGATGACATTGTAGGAGCACATGATGGAGGAGACGCGCGCACGAACGGCCGCATCGAACGGCGCCAGATAGATCTCATGCAGGGCTTGAGCGTTCATCGTGACATCGTTGGCACCGTCGTAGCCGATGAAGTGTTTCGCCTGAGCCATGACGCCCTCGCCCTGTATGCCCCGAATCATCGCGGCTCCGATCATACCCGTCAGCAGCGGGTCCTCACCGAAGGTGTTGTAGGCCCGCGCGAAAGTCTGATCGCGATGCAGATCGATGAAGGGCTGCAGGGCGACGTCCACGCCGAGGTTCCTGGCATCCCGCCCGATCACCGCGCCGTTGGCGCGCGCATCCTCCAGGCTGAAGGTCGCGGCAAGTCCCATCGTCGCGGTCAGGGCCGTTGCCGGGTAGCGTGTCAGCACGCCTGGGGGGCCATCGGCGAAACGCAGGGGCGGAATCCCTAAGCGAGGCACTCCCGGCAGGTAGCCGGCCTCACCCTGATCGGTGGCAGGGTCTTCCGGTACCCCGTGCAGGAGCGAGATCTTCTCTTCCAGCGTCATCTGCGTGAGCAATCGCTCCACGCGCGCACTCTCGGGCTGATGAGGAGGGTGATCGCGCAATGTGCAGGCAATCGGACAAAGCGCGACCGCGCCGATAACGGCGACTCTTCGATTCATCGATACCCTTTCTGGCGCTGCCAGCGACGGCAGCTCGAGCGGCGCCAGTGAAGGGTATCGTCAGATCAGACCACCGCGCTGAGCAGATGGCCTGCGCGGGCCTGTACCCCTTGCTGCGCCAGACGTTGCGCCAGGCTCTGGGCGCTGTGCGCCGCGGTTGCGGAATTGAGCGCGGCGACATTCGTGCTGCTGGCGGCCAGTTTAAGATTCTGCAGCAGCTGGTTCAACGTCGCCTCGACGTTGCTAGCCGATGCGGCGCCCGCCGATGTCGTGGTGCCCGCTGTGTTGACCGCTGTTGCGCCGGCGGTGCTGGCGGAGGCAGCGCTGCTTGGCCCGGTAGTGCCAGCGGCCAGCTCGTCGAGCTGCTGCAACAGCGCACTGAGGGCGAGTCCGCCGTGTCGGTGATGCAGCCCGTTCACGGCCTGCAGTCCGGGATTCGCCGTCGCCGCGACGCCTCGGGTATTGCCGGCCGGATTGGCTGAATTGATCTGCGAAATCAGATTCTCAAACGCGCTCGCAAGCTGCGTACCGTTGGTGGGCGTCGTGCTGCTTCGCGCAGCGCCGGCGCCGGCGCCGGTCAAGTTTGACGATGATGTGCCGTTAACCTGACTAGCCAGGCTGCCCTGGTTGAACCAGGTGCTCACTGTGGGGATCAATAGTCCCAACATAAATTGACTCCTCGCTCTTAACGCTCAAGACGATCGTTTGCCACGTGGCAGCGTGTTGCCGGCACAGACTTGCCCTCCCACTTGCTCTCGAACCCGGCTGTGATGGCTCGTTCTGCCAATCGCATCACAGTCTGGCACCCGAAAGCCCGTTGAGGCCTACCTCCCGGCGGACCCATTCACCGCACGCATCTGAAGCAATGCGAAAACAATGCCAAGCGTGAATGCCATAATCGCGCGATGCAGCGTGGGATTCGCAGCTACGTCATCCGAACCGGCCGCATCACGGACGCGCAGCGCCGCGCGCGTGAGCAGCACTGGCCGTACTTTGGGATCGAATTCCAGCCTCAGCTACTGGATCTGGAGCACTGCTTCGGACGCCGCGCCGCTCGCACGCTAGAGATCGGCTTTGGCAACGGCGAGCACTTACTCGAGCGGGCGCAGTGCAGTCCCGAGCGTGATTTTCTGGGCGTCGAGGTGCATGAGCCGGGGATCGGTCATCTGCTGCTGGCCGCCGCCCGGGCGCAGCTCCCGAACGTGCGCGTGATCGCGCACGACGCGGTGGAGGTTCTGCAACACCAGATCGCACCCGACACTCTGGATGAGGTACAGTTGCTGTTCCCGGACCCGTGGCCCAAAAAGCGCCATCACAAACGTCGCATCGTCCAACCGGACTTCGCGTTGCTGGTCGCGAGCCGACTGAGCCCCGAGGGGCGCTTTCATCTCGCGACCGACTGGACCCCCTACGCCGAACAGATGCTGAACGTGCTGAACGACTGCCCCTTGCTGGTGAACTGCGCAACGGATCTCGGCTTCGTGGGTCCCGAAGAGGTGATGACCCGGCAGGCGACGCGATTCCAACGTCGCGGCGAGCGCCTGGGCCATTCTGTGCACGAGCTGCTCTATCGCCGTCGGTAGCACCGGAGCTCACGATTGCAGAGCCCCCGGGGCTCGCGACTTCCGGGAATCCTACAGCGGCCACAATGAGTGAAATCGGTGTGACACTGTTCGCGCATAGATAAGAAATTTGAGAAGTCGCGCATTCATTTGATGCTCTGCACGATCAAATTCATCTTGAATGAGTAGTGCCGCAGGAGCATTCTCAGGACGCGGACTAAACGGGAGCTCTGGCAATGAGTGCGCAACCCGACATCGGCGAATGGTATCGAATTCGCGGCGGTGATCAGTTCGAAGTGGTGGCCATCGATGAAGACGATGGCACGATCGAAGTGCAGTACTTCGATGGCACGGTTGAAGAGATCGACATCGGGGACTGGGAAGCGCAACACGCCAACGGTGAGATCGCAGAGGCCGAAACCCAGGATGATTGGAGCGGTTCGGTCGACGGTGACGACGACAACGAGGAGTTCGCCCTCACCAGTCACTTCGACAGTCGCCCGCACACCTCAGGGGGACTGGACGGCCTCGATCTGTTCGAGTCGCCGGATTACTTTCAGTAGCGACGCCATCGAGCGATTCGATCAGGCATAGCGCTGCGCGAGCTCATCGGGGTTTGCCTCGTCCGCCAGCAACACATATCCGGCTTCCACTCGCACCGGCAACGCAATCAACGACAACCCTGAGCAAGGACCGGCGACGCAGTAGCCGGTGCTCTTCTCAAAAATGGCGCCGTGCACGTAGCACTGGATCATGCTGCCGTCGTGCGTCAGAAATTGGTGCCGCAGGTAGTTGAGCGGGTAGCTCAAGTGCGCGCATCGATTCACGTACGCGCGCACGCCATCACCCACCTGCACGACGAATCCGCGCAGTGGCCAATCGCCCCTGCCCAGCCGAAACTCACGACAGCCGCCTTCCAGATCCGCGATCCGGCACAGCACGCGCGCCAGATCGATTTCCGTCGCCGTCATGTGTGCTGCCGGTCCAACGTCTCGATCTTGTGGCGCGTGAACCAGACGATCGCGAGCCCAGGAAGGGCAATGAGGAAGCTCACGACGAAATAGGCATACCAACCCGCGTGATCGGCGATCCAGCCTGCCGGATAGCCCAGAGCGTAGCGCGGCAGCAGTGCGATTGAGGACAGCAAGGCGTATTGGAAGGCGCTGTAGCGCAGGTCGCACAAGGCCATGATCAACGCGATGAGGGCTATGTTGCCCATGGCACCCGCCACATGTTCGGTCAGCACGGCCCCTACCATCAACGGAAAATTCTTACCCGTTGCCGCCAGAGCGCAGTACAGCAGGTTCGTGAGCGCCTGCGACGCGCCAAATATCAGCATCGAGCGCAGCAGCCCCAGTCTCACCATCATGATGCCACCGAGAATGGCGCCTCCGATCGCCCCCGCAGTTAACAGGGGTTTGACGACCAGCGCGACTTCCTGTTTAGAGAACCCGACATCAAGCATGAAAGGGGTGAATAGTTTGTTTGCGAAAGCATCGCCAATCTTGAAGAGCAGCACGACGACGAGCAGCGCTTTGATACCTGGCCCTGCCAGCAATTCCCGCAACGGGGTAATCACAGACTCCCGAAGGGAACTCGGAGAAGCGCGTGCGCTGGCTGGCTCCGGCGCGAACCAAGTGCTGAAACAAAACAGAATCATGATGCCCGCGAGAATTAGAAACGCCGGTCGCCAGCCGAAATGTTCCGCAACGAGAAGAGCGAACGCGGATGCAAGCCACGCTGCGGATCGATAGCCGAGATTGGTTACCGCGGCAGCGGGCCCGCGCTCACTCGGAGTTGAAACGTCGGTTCTCCAGGCGTCGATGCCAATATCCTGGGTCGCGGAGAAGAACACGATTGCCACGGCGCAGACTGCGATTGGAACCAGCGTTTGCGCGGGGTCTTGCAAAGCAAACAGCGCGATTGCGGCAGCCAGCAGGATCTGCATCACCAGAATCCACCCACGACGCCGACCCAACAGTGGCAACGGATACCGATCGATGAGCGGCGCCCATAGAAATTTCAGCAGGTACGGCAACGCCACGTACGACATCACGCCGATCTTGGTGAGCGAGACAGCGGAATCCTTGAGCCACGCCTGCAGCGCGCTCTCGGTCAACTGGTTGGGGAAACCCGACGCCGCGCCCAACAGCATGATGGCTAGCATCTTTGGACTTGCCAGAACCTCCCGAAGCGGCGGTGCCTTCGGGCGCTGCGGGGCGGGTGGCGGCGTCAAAGCCGATAGTCCATGATCAATGGTGCGTGGTCCGAGAATCGGGGCTCTTTGTGAATATGGGCCTTGCGCGGCGTCCCGGCGAGGCCGGGACTGAGGATCTGATAGTCAATTCTCCATCCGACGTTCTTGGCGTACGCGGCACCCCGATTGGACCACCAGGTATAGTGATCCGGCTCGGGCACCAGCGAGCGGAAAGCGTCGATGTAGCGCTCCGATCCGAGCAGTTGATCCATCCATGCCCGCTCCTCGGGCAGGAAGCCGGAGTTTTTCTGATTCGAGCGCCAGTTCTTAAGATCAATCTGCTTGTGCGCGATGTTCCAGTCACCGCACAGAATGTATTCCCGTCGGGATCGCCGCAGCTTTCGCAGGTGCGGCATGAAGGCCTCGAGGAATCGGAACTTCGAGGCCTGGCGCTCAGGTCCGGCCGATCCGGACGGCAGGTACAACGACACCACGCATAGTTTGCCGAATTGCAGCTCCAGGTAGCGACCCTCGCGATCGAATTCGTCGATCTTGAATCCTCGCACCACGCGGTCCGGTTCGCGCCGCGATAACACCGCGACGCCCGCGTAGCCAGGACGTTCCGCAGCGTATAGATGCTTCAGGTATCCGGGCACCTGATGGGTATCCTCCCATTGATGCTCGAGCGCTCGCGTCTCCTGCAGACAGACGACATCAGCATGTTGCCGCCCCAGCCAGTCGAACAGACCACGCTTGCCCGCCGAGCGTATGCCGTTGACGTTGAGCGTGATGATTCTCATGCGGGAATGATACCCTTCCTCCGGTGCTGGACTATCAACGACAGTTCCTCGATATGGCGCTCGCGCGGCAGGCTCTGCGCTTTGGCCAGTTCACACTGAAGTCCGGCAGAGTCAGTCCTTACTTCTTCAACGCCGGCCTGTTCAACGACGGCCAGTCGCTCGCCACTCTGGGGCGCTGCTACGCCGGCGCGCTGCTGCATTCGCAGTTGCAGTTCGATCTGCTGTTCGGGCCGGCCTATAAGGGGATCCCGCTCGTCGCCAGCACCGCGGTGGCAATCGCCGACGCCCAGCGCCGCAACGTACCCTGGGCCTTCAACCGTAAGGAGGCGAAGGATCACGGCGAAGCCGGGCTGATCGTCGGCAGCCCACTGCAGGGTCGGGTGGTGATCCTGGATGACGTCATCACCGCCGGTACCGCGATCCGCGAATCCATCGAACTGATCCGCCAGGCCGGAGCAGAGGCGGTAGGTGTCGCACTGGCTCTGGATCGTCAGGAGCGCGGGCAGACCGAGCGCTCCGCGGTACAGGAAGTCGAGAGCCTCTATGGAGTCAAATGCGTGACGATCCTCACGTTCAGTGAACTGATTACGGCGCTCGAGGAGCGCGCTGCGACCGTTCACGGTTCCGCGGCAGGCTATCCGGCCCCGGCGCCCACGATTGAGCAACTCGCGGCGATGCGTACCTATCGGCTCGAATACGGCGTCACATCCCAGACGCCGTAAACTTGCACAATGGGGGCGGCAGAACCGACAATCCGCCGAAAGGTGAGCATTCCTACCATGCACCGCGGGTGGTCCATCCTCTTGTCCAGTCTGGCGCTCGGAGCGCTAGGCGTCGCCTATGCCAGTCAGTCCGGCCCGGTTTACAAGTGGACCGACGAAAAAGGTATCGTCCATTATGGCGATAGCGTGCCCCCCGAATACGCGCAGGGCGAGCGCTCGGTGCTGAATTCGCACGGCGTTGAGGTCGGTCATGTCGAAGGGACCAACAACGCGACAGCGATGGCGGAGAGAGCCCGCACGGCCGAAGCCGCGAAGCTCAGAGCCCAGCACGATCAGTTCCTGCTGTCGACCTATCTATCAACCAAGGACATCGAACAGCTGCGGGACGAACGCCTCGGCCAGATCGACGGTCAGATCAAAGCTTCCAACATCTACATCGACGGGCTCGGCACTCGCATGCTCGCGCTTGAAGATCGCGCCACCCACTTCAAACCGTACAGCAGCGACCCCAAGGCTCGTCGCATGCCGGACGATCTCGCCGAGGAGCTGGTAAGGGTGTCGAACGAGACCCGCAGTCAGCATCAGGCGCTCGACGCCAAGCACAGACAACAGAGCGATATGCGTGCTCAATTCGACGCCGATATCGCCCGCTTTCGCGAGCTGACTGCAAAGCCCAAGTCTTGAATCAGCGCCGCCTCACTGCCGGCCGGAGTGCCCGAACCCTCCGGCACCGCGTGCGCTGGCACTGAAGTCCTGCACGATATCGAGCGCAACCTGCACCACCGGCACGACGACCAACTGCGCGATACGCTCTCCGGGCTGAATCCGATAACTGTCGCTGCCACGATTCCAGCACGACACCATCAACGGCCCCTGAT
>DATMRM010000510.1:0-2315 GCA_035566155.1 Steroidobacteraceae bacterium
CTCAGGGCCGCGTGCAGCCGTATTGATTGCGATCAAAGGCGTCAGCAGCACGACGGTGCGCTTTCTGAGCGCGCTGCGCTCACAGCGCTATGACAACTACCGACTGATCTTCGCGCTGGAGTCTGCCGTTGATCCCGCCTACGCACTCGTCATGCAGTTCAAGGCCGAACTTGCGGGCGAGCGGACAGTGGATGTGGTGCTCGCCGGCGTCAGCACCGAATGCAGCCAGAAGGTCCACAACCTGCTGGCGGCGCTGCGCATGCTGCGGCAGGAGGATCGGATCGTCGTGTTCGCGGATGCCGACATCGTTCCTGTGGACACATGGCTGGCGCAGCTCATCCGCCCGGTTGCGCATGGCGAAACCGCTTCGGCATGCGGCTATCGCTGGCAGTTGGCAGTCAAGCGCGAATGGCCAAGCCTGATTCTGGCGGCAGCGGATTGGTCCGTTGCGACGGCTGCGCGCTCAAGAATGTGGAACCTGTGCTGGGGCGGCTCGCTCGCCCTGGGTCGCGAGGCGCTGGAACAACTGGATCTTCCGCGCGTGTGGGCGCGAGCCGCCTCGGACGACCTGACGCTGACCCGTGCGCTCCGCGCCAAGGCGCTGCGCATTTACGTGCCACCATTCGTATTGGTGCCTAGCCCGATATCGTACGACTGGGGCAACCTGTTTCGTTTCATGCATCGTCAGTATCTGCTCATTCGGGTGTACGCGCCGCGGCACTGGCTGTTCGCTGCCGTAACACTGGCGATTCCCGCGTTCGGAGCGATGTTGGCGATTGCGCTCGCGTGTCGCGGACAGTGGTGGTCGCTCACTTTTACGGTCGCGAGCATCCTGCTGCTCCAGATTCGGCTCAGCGTTCGGCGCTCGATCGCCTATCTCGTGCTGCCGCCGGCGGACATTCCCACCGTGCTCACGACTGTTAAATTCGCGCGCTGGGCGTGGCCGTTGATCCACCTGATCCACACCTCAGCGCTTGCAAGCAGCGCCTTCGGCAGGCGATTTTCCTGGGCCGGAACACGCTACGAACTCGATGGTCTCAAGGTCCATGTGCGTGGGGAACCGCGAGAGGTCAAGAACGTTTAGAGCCTTGCAAATACAGCAAAAATCATCGACCATCACGTCGGCAGTTGCATGAGAAGATGGACCGACGACATAGCGACTGCCCCAGTGGCGTCCCTGCGCCAACCCCTGGGTTTAGAAGATTTTACGTTAGCGTCGGCTGATGTCAGGCCTTTTAAATGCCAAGTAATCATGTCCGCGCCGTCGCGTGCGTCGCGGCAATTGCACTTTCGAGCTGTACCAGCATTCTTCCGACCATCGGTCCGAGTCGTCATGACATCGAACATGCGAAACGGCAGCCCAATCCGGGCGCGATCGAGATCATCGACATTAACGACGAGCTGGCACATACGCTGCTGGCGCAGCGTCAACAGCGGCTGTTCTCGGAGACTCTGGCGGGCACGCCCGCCAACCCTCGCACCGTGGGTCCCGGCGACGTCCTGGAGGTGTCAATCTGGGAAGCGGCACCGCCAACGCTGTTCACGACCAACACCACGATTGGCGTGATGTCCACATCGCACGCGGTAATGCTGCCAGAGCAGACGATAGACGATGAAGGCGACATCATGGTGCCCTTCGCGGGCCGGGTCCCGGCATCGGGCAAGACAGTCGAGGCGATTGAGCGCGAGATCGTCGACCGTCTGGCCAAGAAGGCCAACCAGCCGGAAGTGCTGGTGCAACGCACTCACAACGCATCGGCGAATGCGACTGTAGTCGGTGAGGTCACTACCAGTACCCGAGTCCCTCTGCAGTCAGGCAGCGAACATCTGCTGGATGCGCTGGCTGCGGCCGGGGGCGTTAAGCAGCCCGTCAACAAGACGACCATACAGGTGACGCGCGCCAACAGCGTGTATTCACTGCCGCTTGAGACGATCATTCGCGATCCACGGCAGAACATTGCGTTGGTGCCGGGCGATGTCGTGACCGCTCTCTTCCAGCCCTACAGCTTCACGGCCCTCGGAGCGACCGGGCGGGTGGACGAAGTCAACTTCGAGACCCAGGGCATCACGCTGGCCCAGGCGCTGGCACGCGCAAACGGATTGATCGATGCCCGGTCCAATGCCAAGGGCGTGTTCGTATTCCGCCTGGAGCCACCGAATGCGCTGACCTGGCCGCACCCTCCCAAATACACGACCCCGCAGGGGCTCGTGCCAACGGTGTTTCGCATCGATATGACCGACCCGCAAAGCCTGTTTCTAATCCAGGATTTCTGGATCGAGAACCGCGACATCCTCTACGTGTCCAATGCTCCGAT
>DATMRM010000511.1:0-9135 GCA_035566155.1 Steroidobacteraceae bacterium
GAGGCAGTGGTGCAACAGCTGCAGTCCGGCAAAGTGATCGCGCTGGTGAGCGACGCCGGTACGCCGCTGCTGTCCGATCCGGGCTTCGCGCTGGTGCGAGCTGCGGTCGCGGCCGGTATCGAGGTACGCGCGATCCCCGGACCCTCGGCCCTGACGGCCGCATTGAGTGTCGCCGGACTGGCCACCGATCGATTCACCTTTGAGGGATTCCCCTCATCGCGCCAGACCGAGCGGCGCGCCGCATTCGAGAGGCTCAGCCATGAGCCGCGCACCCTGGTGTTCTTCGAGGCGCCGCATCGGATTGCGGCCACGCTGGCTGATCTGGCACAGATCTTTGGCGCCGAACGGCAGGCGGTGGTGGCACGCGAACTCACCAAGATGCACGAGAGTATCTATCGTGGGACGTTGAGCGGTTTGCACGAACTGTCAATCAGCAATGTCGATATGGCACGCGGTGAGATCACGCTGATCGTAGCCGGCGCCGCAAAGCAAGGCGCAAACCAAGGAGACCACGAACTCATGGCTCGCTCGTTACGATTGCTGTTGCCGGAGCTGCCACCGGCGCGTGCGGCGGCGATCGCATCGCAGCTTGCCGGCTGCAAGCGTAGTGAGGCTTATGAGCTCGCGCTGCGCATGCGCGTGGATCTTAAATCTAACAACTGAAGATTGAGTCGCTCGTCGTTACACAGTATGGTGATAAGCGCGGAGAGTCGGCTGGACGGTCGCTGCGTATCGTTCGATGCGTGGAGGAAAGTCCGGGCTTCAGCGGGCGAGGGTGCCAGGTAACACCTGGGGGGCGCGAGCCCACGGAAAGTGCAACAGAAAGCAAACCGCCGAAGCGCCGGCAACGGCGCTGGTAAGGGTGAAACGGTGCGGTAAGAGCGCACCGCGTCAGTGGTAACACTCGACGGCACGGCAAACCCCACCTGGAGCAAGGCCAAATAGGGAAGTCGCGACCTTGAAAGGGGTCGTAGCGCGCGCCCGCGCGTGCTTCCGGGTAGGCCGCTAGAGGCGTGCGGCGACGTGCGTCCCAGAGGAATGGCTGTCCTCGACAGAACCCGGCTTACAGGCTGACTCTCCGCCCTCCGACCTTGCCAATCTGGTCGAACTCTAAGATCCAAGCTCATGATCCTGAAACGTTCCCAGCCTTACTTGGTCGTCGAGTCTGGGTTTATCGTCTAAGTCTCTACTGCGTCTCAAAAATTTACCCGCAAATCATTGACACACAAGGCCTGCGATTTCTATAGTGGCAGTTAGTGGCAAAAAGTGGGGAGGGATGGGCAATCTGCCCAGAATCCAGTGTTCCGCGGCGCAACAAAAATCGCCTTGGACGACAAGGGACGCATGGTCGTCCCGGTGCGTTATCGCGAGCGCCTGGCTGAGCTGTCGGCTGGGCAGCTGATCGTGACGGTCAATCTGGATGGGGAATGCCTGCTCATCTACCCCGCGGCTGATTGGGAACCGGTCGAGCGCGAAGTGATGAAGATGCCCGCTTTCCATCCGCAGACCAGTCGGCTGCGACGCCTGATGGTCGGTTATGCGACGGAGCTGACGCTCGATGGGCATGGGCGCGTGCTGCTTCCTTCCGAGTTGCGCGAATTCGCCCAGATCGAGCGCAACGCAATGCTGATCGGGCAGGGCAATCGATTCGAACTATGGCAGGAGGCTCGCTGGACGGAAAGGAGCAATTTCTGGCTGCAGAGCGGCACGCCGGGAACTGATCTGCCACCAGAGTTCGGTTCGTTTTCGCTTTGACCGGCTGGGAAGCGTGGTCGGGGGCTAGGGGAGTTGGATGAGCACACGCCGGTGCTTGTCGAAGAGGTGGTATCGGCCCTGGCGCTGCGCCCGGCCGGACTCTACGTCGACGCGACATTCGGACGCGGTGGACACACCTCGCGGATCCTCAGCGCGCTCGCCGACGGCGGCGAAGTCATCGCAATCGATCGCGACCCGCAGGCGATCGCGGCCGGGCGCGCGCGCTTTGCGGGCCAGGCTCGATTGCATCTTGTGCAGGGTGAGTTCGCCGAGCTCGGCGAGCTCGTGCGCTCGCAGACTGCGCGTACGCAGTGCGACGGAATCCTGTTCGATCTGGGTGTCTCCTCTCCACAGCTCGACGACCCCGCGCGCGGTTTCAGCTTTAGCAAGGACGGTCCGCTCGATCTGCGTATGGACCCGACGCGCGGCGAGCCCGCTTCCCTGTGGCTTGAGCACGCGAGCCTGGATGAGATACGTCACGTGATCGCGACCCTCGGAGAAGAGCGCTTCGCAAAGCGTATCTCGCAAGAGATCGTGCGTGCGCGCGCGCACGCGCCGCTGCGCCGCACGCTCGAGCTGGCCGCGCTGGTGGCGGGCTGCGTGCGCACCCGCGAGCCGGGCAAGCATCCGGCTACCCGTACGTTTCAGGCGCTGCGAATGTTCATCAACGACGAGCTCGGCCAGATCCGCCGCGGACTCGAGCAGACGTTATCGCTGCTGGCCCCTGGCGGACGTCTCGCGGTGATCAGCTTCCATTCGCTGGAAGACCGCTTGGTCAAACAGTTTATCCGCCAGCACTCGGAACTCGCGCCCGAGCTGGCAAGGCTGCCGATCGCACCGGCCGGTGTTGCGTTGCCGCTGCGTCGTATCGGTCGCAAGCTGCGCGCCAGCGCCGCGGAAGTCGCTGCCAACCCGCGCGCCCGCAGTGCCCTGCTGCGTGTCGCCGAGAGACTGGCATGAGCGTTGGCAGAAAGCTGCTGCTGTTCGCGCTGCCGGCGTTGTGGTGTGCGGTGCTCGGCGCCAGTGCCGGCGCCATCTACGCCAAATACCGGGCGCGCGAACTGTTCGTCGAACTGGAACGTCTGAGCAGCATGCGCGATGACCTGGACGCGGAGTGGGGCCGGCTGCAGCTCGAACAGAGCGCCTGGTCCAACTACGGCTACGTCGAGCGCGTCGCGAGCGAGCGGTTGCACATGAGTATTCCGGACTCGCGTGAGATCGAGATTCTGTCGCCATGAGAGGCCTGGGGCACAGTTCGAAGGAACGTAGCGCGGCGCAGTCGTTTCGACGGCGCCAGTGGCTGCTGTTCGGACTGCTGATCGCTGGCGCCGCCGGGCTGGTCGGCCGCGCGGTCGATCTGCAGCTGGTCGCGCATGGCTTTCTGGCAAAGCAGGGGGATGCACGCTACTCGCGCGTGGCGACGATCATCGCCCATCGCGGCAACATCGTTGACCGCAACGGTGAATCGCTCGCGATCAGCACGCCGGTGGACTCGGTATGGGTGAATCCGCAGGAGCTGGCCGGCAGCATCGAGCAATTGCCGCATCTGGCCAATGCTCTGAGCGTTGATCGCACCGAACTCACGCGCCACATCAGCAGCAACATGGGCCGCGACTTCCTGTACGTGGCGCGCGGCATGACGCCCGACGACGCGCAGCGCGTCAAAGGGCTGAATCTCCCGGGCGTGTATCTGACCGGCGGCTATCGTCGATATTATCCGGCCGGAGAAGTGACCGGCCACGTGCTCGGTTTCACCAGCATCGACGATGTCGGCCAGGAAGGTACGGAGCTGTCGTTCGACAACTGGCTGGCGGGTGAAGACGGCGCCAAACGCGTGATCCAGGACAGCCGCGGCCGCAAGGTCGAGGACGTGGAGAGCATTCGTCCGGTGCGCCCTGGTCGCGATCTCACGTTGAGTCTGGACCTGCGCATCCAGTACATCGCCTACCGTGAACTGAAGAGTGCGCTGGTCGAGAATCGCGCACGCGCCGGCTCGATGGTGGTGATCGATATCGAGACCGGCGAAGTACTGGCGATGGTCAATCAGCCAGCCTACAACCCGAACGATCGCAGCCAGATGCTGCCGGGCACATACCGCAATCGCGCGGTGACCGATCTGTTCGAGCCGGGCTCGAGCATCAAGCCATTCATCGTCGCCTCAGCACTCTCATCCGGCAAGTTCAATACCGACAGCGTGATCGATACCAGTCCGGGGTTCATTCAGGTTGGGGAGCGTACCTTTCCAGACGAACACAATCTGGGTGTGATCGGGTTGGCCACGGTGCTCGCAAAATCCTCGAACGTCGGCATGATCAAGCTCGCACTGCAGCTCGAGCCGCAGCAGATCTGGAATACGTTGCATCGCTTTGGCTTCGGTCAGGTGACGGCGAGCGGCTTCCCGGGCGAGGCGGCCGGGGTGTTTACCAACTATTCACATTGGCGCGCGTTGAGCATCGCGACGCTGTCGCATGGCTACGGCATTTCCGTATCAGCCCTGCAGCTCGCACAAGGCTACGCCGCGCTCGGCGCACTCGGCGTGCGCCGCCCGGTATCCATGCTGAAGGTAGATCTGCCGCCAGCGGGCGAGCGGGTCATGGACGAGTCGGTCTGCCGCTCGATGCTCACGCTGCTGGAGGCCGTGACCACACAGGAGGGCGCAACCGGCGTGCTCGCCAAGATTCCAGGATATCGCGTCGCCGGCAAGACCGGCACGGCCTACATCGCGGTGAACGGCAGTTACTCCAAGGATCAGTATACCTCGGTGTTTGCCGGCGTCGCTCCCGCATCCAATCCGCGTCTGGCCGCGGTTGTCGTGATAGATGATCCCACCGCGGGCAAACACCACGGTGGTGATGTTTCGGCTCCTGTGTTTTCCGCCGTGGTCGGTGGGGCGTTGCGATTACTCGCGGTGGCACCCGATGAGCTGACAGCGCCGACCACACCTCTAGTGCACGGCCAACGCGTGGCGCAGCGATGAGCATGACAGCTCAACCAACGTGGCGCCCGCTCAAAGCTGTGCTGGGCGGTCTGGTAGACATACCAGACCGCCTGGAGGTTTCCGACATCACACAGGACAGTCGCAGTGTCATCCCGGGCGCGGCCTTTCTGGCCTGTCAGGGCCGCACGCAGCACGGTCTAAAGTTCGTGGACGCTGCCGTGTCCGCCGGTGCACGCGCGGTGCTGTGGGAGCCCGCTCCCGGGGTTGCAGCGCCGGTCGTTGACGGCTCGATCGTCGTGCGTGCGGTGCCCAATCTGCATGCGCAGCTCGGTTACATCGCCGATCGGTTCTTCGATGCGCCGTCGGCCGGCATGATGGTTGCCGCGATCACCGGCACCAATGGCAAGACCACCTGCGCCTGGCTGTTGGCGCAGGCGTTGAATCTGTGCGGACGAAGCGCCGCGTACATCGGGACGCTCGGCTTCGGCACACCTGGCGTGATGCATACGCTCGAACAGACCACGCCGGATGCCGTGACGCTGCAGCGGGCGTTGGCGACGCTACGGGCCGCGGGAATGGATTCCATCGCGATGGAGGTCTCCTCACACGCGCTCGATCAGAATCGCTGCGCCGGCATGCGGATGCACAGCGCGGTGTTCACCAATCTGTCGCGTGATCACCTCGACTATCACGGCGACATGGACAGTTACGGTGCCGCCAAGGCGAAACTCTTCAATTGGCCGACGCTCGCCGCGCGTGTCATCAACGTCGATGACCCCTTCGGCCAGGAGCTGGCGCGTGAGCGATTACAGGGTGCGGGCGCGGTTCAGTCGCGATTGTTTCTGACGTCACAGCATTCCAATGAATGGCTCACCAGCGGCGCCGACTTCGTGTACACCGAGGGCGTTCGGGCAAGCGCCCATGGACTGGAACTGGACGTCGAGTCCAGCCGCGGCGAAACACTGCTTCACAGTCATCTGCTTGGCGACTTCAATGTCGACAACCTGCTGACGGTGCTGGCGACGCTGCTGGCATGGGACATTCCGCTTGACCAGGCGCGCATGGCGCTGGAGCGCTGCAGCGCTCCGCCGGGCCGCATGCAGCCCGATGGCGGCGGAGCCTTGCCGCTGGTGCTGGTGGACTATGCGCACACCCCGGATGCGCTGTCGAAGGCGCTGCACGCTGCGCGCGCGCACTGCGATGGCCGGCTGTGGTGCGTGTTCGGATGCGGTGGCGAACGTGATGTGGGCAAGCGCGGCCTGATGGGCCAGGTAGCGGCGCAGCTGGCGGACGAGATCGTCGTGACCGATGACAATCCGCGACGCGAGAATCCCGACCGCATTGTCGCGGCGATCATGGAAGGGGTCATCGCTGCCGGCGCCGGCTGGCGCGTGCAAGTCAATCATGATCGCGCGCAGGCGATTCGTGCCGCGGTCAGCAAAGCGCATGCGGGAGACGTGGTGCTGGTGGCCGGCAAGGGTCATGAGGACTATCAGCTCATCGGCAACGAGCGCCGTGAGTTCAGTGACGCGGCGGTCGTACACCAGATACTGGCTGAGCAGGCGCCGCAATGATCCGAACGTTGCAGCAGTTCGCCGCCGCCGCCCACGGGCGTCTGCTCGGCGAGGATCGCGAATTTGGCGAACTCGCGATCGATTCGCGCAAACTCAGCGCTGGGGATCTGTTCGCGGCGCTGCGCGGTGAACAGCTCGACGGCCATGACTACGTGGCCGCGGCCGCCACAGCGGGTGCGGCCGGCGCGATCGTGCAGCGAAAACTGAAAGTAGCGCTGCCGCAGATCGTCGTGTCGAACGTCGCCACGGCGATGGCGCAAGCCGCGCGTGCCGCGCGTTCGCAGTTCAAGGGCCCGGTCATCGGCGTGGCCGGCAGCAACGGCAAGACCACGGTGAAAGAGATGCTGTCGGCAATTCTGTCGCAGCTCGGTCCGTGTCTGTCCACGCGTGGCAACCTGAACAATCATCTGGGCGTGCCGATGACGCTGCTGCGATTGCAGGATACCCACCGCAGCGCCGTGATCGAGATGGGCGCCAACCGTCGCGGCGACGTCGAGCAACTGGTGCAGATCGCCCGTCCCGGTATCGGTCTGATCACCAATGCGGGCGCTGAGCATCTGGAAGGCTTTGGTTCGCTCGAAGGTGCCGCGCGCGCTGAGGGTGAGATGGTGGCCGAACTGCCCAGCAGCGGTATCGCCGTCATCAACGCTGACGATGCCTATGCGTCGTTGTGGCGGGCCGCTACCTCGGCGCAAATAGTGACCTTCGGTCTGCGCCAGGAGGCGGACTTTCATCCGCGCAGTGTGCATTTCGACGTGAACGCGGAAGGTTTCATCACGCGGTTTTGCCTGTGCAGCCGGTCCGGCGAAGTCGATGTCGCATTGGCGGTCGCGGGCCGGCACAACGTGCTCAATGCGCTGGCCGCAGCCGCTGCCGCCACGAATGCGGGCGTGACGCTCGAGCAGGTCGCCTCGGGCCTGTCGTCGATGCGCGCCGCGAAAGGGCGCCTGCAGTTCAAGCGCACCCAGGCGGGTGCCTGGCTGATCGATGATTCCTACAACGCCAATCCAAGTTCGGCGCGCGCCGCGCTTGAAGTCTTGAGCGAGCTGCCGGGACGGCGCTGGATGGTGCTCGGCGACATGGCGGAGCTCGGTGCATTCGCCGACAGCTCTCACCGGGAAATCGGCGAGCTGGCGCACAACCTCGGCGTGGAGCGGCTGTACACGTTCGGCAATCTGGCGGCATTGGCCGCTGAAGCTTTTGGTCCGGGCGCGGAGCGCTTCGCCGACGCGGCCGCTCTGGCGCAGGCATTGAATGCAGCGCTCACCCCTGACGTGCGATTGCTCATCAAAGGATCGCGGGTCAACCGACTCGAGCGCGTGGTCGAGGCTTTGTCCCGCGCTGAAACTGCCTAGGAGGTTAAGGACGTCCGATGTTGTTCTGGATCGCGAAATTGCTGTCAGTGCACTACACGGCATTCCACGTGTTCTCCTACCTGACGCTGCGAGCGATCCTCGCGGTGATGTCGGCGCTGGCAATGTCGCTATTGATCGGCCCCTCCATGATTGCATCGCTGTCACGCTACCAGATCGGCCAGGTCGTGCGCGATGACGGGCCGCAGTCGCATCTGCCGAAGGCCGGTACCCCGACCATGGGCGGAGCACTGATCATCGTCGTGATCGCTGTGAGTACGCTGCTGTGGGCCGATCTGCGCAACCGCTTCGTCTGGATCACGCTGGCCGTCACGGTGGGCTTCGGTCTGATCGGCTTCTACGATGATTATCTGAAGCTGGTCGTTCGCAACTCGAAAGGACTGATCCCACGCAAGAAGTACTTCTATCAAAGCGTGCTTGGCATTGGGGCCGCGGTGCTGCTGTATCGGACGGCACATGCGCCGGCCGAGACGGATTTCTTCTTGCCGTTCGTCAAGAGTGTGCAGCTACCGCTGGGCGGCATCGGCTTCTGCACGCTGGCCTACCTGATGATCGTCGGCATGAGCAATGCGGTGAACCTGACCGACGGCCTGGATGGGCTTGCGATCATGCCGGCGGCGATGGTCGCCGGTGCGCTCGGTGTGTTTGCGTACGCGAGCGGCAATTCTATCTTCGCCAACTACCTGTCGATTCCGGCGATTCCGCAGGCCGGCGAGCTGCTCGTATTCTGCAGCGCACTGGCCGGTGCCGGATTGGGATTCCTTTGGTTCAACTCCTATCCGGCCCAGGTTTTTATGGGCGACATCGGTGCGCTGGCGCTCGGGGCGGCACTGGGAGTGGTGGCAACGGTGGTGCGCCAGGAGATCGTGGCACTGATCATGGGCGGCATCTTTGTGCTCGAAACCGCCTCGGTGATCCTGCAGGTCGCCTCCTTCAAACTGACCGGGCGCCGCATCTTCCGCATGGCTCCGATCCATCATCACTTCGAACTCAAGGGATGGGCTGAACCGAAGGTGATCGTGCGTTTCTGGATCATCAGCTTCCTGCTGGTGCTCGCTGGCCTGTCAACGCTGAAGCTGCGATGAGTACCGCAGCAACCAAGCCGCTGAGCGCGGTGGTCGTCGGCATGGGAAAGAGTGGCTATTCAGCCGCGCGCTACCTGCTGGCGCGTGGCACGCGAGTGGCCGTGACCGACAGTCGAGCGCAACCCCCGGAGCTGGCGCGGCTCCGATCGCTCGGCGAACAGATCACGATGCGCGTGGGCGGTTTCGATGCGTCGTTGCTCGAGCACGCCGACCTGGTCGTCGTGTCACCGGGCGTGGCGCTGAGCGGAGCGTTCTTTGAGCAGGCACGCGCGCGCGGCTTGCCCATGGTCGGCGATATAGAGCTGTTCGCGCGCGCGGTCCGGGCCCCGGTCGCAGGCATCACGGGCACCAACGGCAAGAGTACGGTGACGACGCTGCTGGCCCTGATGGCGCAGAAGTCGGGGCTGCGC
>DATMRM010000512.1:0-5131 GCA_035566155.1 Steroidobacteraceae bacterium
ATTCGGCGCGAGTTATTGCTCGTGCCTTCGCGGCGCCAACAGTTTCGCGACCAGACCCGTCCAGCCGGTCTGATGCGAGGCGCCAACCCCGCGGCCGTTATCGCCGTGAAAGTACTCGAAGAACTGCAGGCAATCGCGGAAATTCGGATCCTGCTGCAACTTGTCGACGTCTCCGAACACCGGCCTGCGACCGTGCGCATCACGCAGAAACAGCCTCGCCAGGCGTGCGGAAAGTTCTGCGGCAATCTGCTCCAAGGTCAGGTAGCGTCCCGATCGTTGCGGACATTCGACCGTGAAATCGTTGCCGTAGTAGTGATGAAACTTCTGCAGCGATTCGATCAGCAAAAAGTTCAACGGGAACCAGATCGGTCCGCGCCAGTTCGAGTTGCCGCCAAACAGATTCGAGTCTGACTCGGCTGGCTGATAGCGCACGCACAAATCGTGACCGTCGAGTCGCAGCACGTAGGGATGCGCGGCATGCACCTTGGAGATTCCGCGCACGCCGTAGTCGGACAGAAACTCGGTCTCATCCAGCATCCGGCGCAGCAAGGCCTTCATGCGGTGGCCGCGCAACAGCGAGAGCATGCGTCGATCGCCGCGGCCTCTTTCATTCCAACGCGACACCAGGGCTGCCAGCTCGGGCCGGTGCTGCAGATACCATTCGAGCCGAGCCTTGAAGTGCGGCAGCTCGTTCAATAGCTCCGGTTCGAGCGTCTCCACCGCGAACAGTGGAATGAGTCCGACCATCGAGCGCACTTTCATCCGGATCTGCTCACCGTCCGGCATATGTAGCACGTCATAGAAGAATTCGTCTTCGTCATCCCATAGTTCAACGCGCTCGCCGCCCATGCCGCTCATGGCTTCAGCAATTTGCAGAAAATGCTCGAAGAACTTGGTCGCGATATCCTCGTAGACGTGGTTGCTGCGCGCCAGCTCCAGCGAGATGCGCAACAGATTCAGCGAATACATCGCCATCCAGGCGGTGCCGTCGGACTGGTCGAGTTCGCCTCCCTGCGGTAGCTGCGAGCTGCGATCGAACGCACCGATATTGTCGAGCCCCAGGAACCCGCCCTGGAACACGTTGCGTCCGTGTGCGTCTTTGCGATTGACCCACCAGGTGAAGTTCAGCAGCAGCTTGTGGAATACGCGTTCCAGGAAATCATGATCGGCGAGCCCATTGTTGTGATTGCGGTCGATCTGATACACGCGCCACGCCGCCCAGGCGTGCACCGGAGGATTGACGTCGCCAAAGGCCCATTCGTACGCCGGTACCTGGCCGTTGGGGTGCATGTACCACTCGCGTGTTAACAACACGAGCTGGTGTTTCGCAAACGCCGAATCAATCAGAGCGAAGGAAATGCAATGAAACGCCAAATCCCATGCGGCATACCAGGGATACTCCCACTTGTCCGGCATCGACAGGACATCGGCATTGTTCAGGGTTCGCCAGCTGCAGTTGCGTCCGTTGAGGCGCTCGGATGGTGGTGTGGGCTGCGTCGGGTCACCTCGTAGCCATCGAGCGACGTCAAAGTGGTAGTACTGCTTGCTCCAGATGAGTCCGGCGAATGCCTGGCGTTGGACGCGACGTTCATCCTCGTTTGCAATAGCCTGCTGCAGCCTCGAATAGTAGCCGTCGGCTTCCTTCCGCCGAGCCGCCAGCAGTTCATCGTAATCCTCAAACATGGTCTGCGTGAGTTCGCGCGAGAGCCGCAAGCGAAGCTGCACGCAGGCGCCGGCCGGCACGTTGAATCGATAGTGAGCCGCCGCTTTGGTGCCGCGATTGGCAGGATCGATGCCGTGGTCACTGTCGCTTACGACGAAATCGTTGATACCGTCCTTGGGGTACTTTGGGCCATCCGCATAGTTGTACAGCCGCGCCATATTCGTTTCGTTGTCACAGAACAGCAGCATCGGATGCCCATCGGCATAGAGATGTAGCGCGCCCAGCGTGGGGTGATGCGCTTCGATTCGCGCCGGATCCCCATAGAGCAACTCCGGACGCGGCGCGTCGGGAGTCCAGCTCCAGGTGTTTCTGAACCAGAGGGTCGGTAACAGATGCAGCGGTGCCGGATCCGGGCCGCGGTTGTGAGCGGTGACGCGCAGCAGGATGTCACCGGGTTCGACTTGCGCATATTCGATGAAGACATCGAAGTAGCGATCGTGATCGAACAGGCCCGTGTCGATCAGCTCGTACTCGGGAGCATTCAATCCCCGACGCCGATTCTCGTCCAATAATTGCTGGTAAGGAAAGGCGTCCTGCGGATACTTGTAGAGCATCCGCAGGTAGGAGTGACAGGGCGTGGCATCCAGGTAGTAGTAGAGCTCCTTGACGTCTTCGCCGTGATTGCCCTCGGCATTGGTCAGCCCGAAGAGGCGCTCCTTGAGAATTGGATCGCGCTCATTCCAAAGTGTCAGCGCCAGGCACAGACGCTGTTCGATGTCGCTGAAACCGCCGATGCCGTCCTCACCCCAGCGATAGGCGCGACTGCGTGCGTGTTCATGTGGGAAATATTCCCAGGCATTGCCGTGAGGGCTGTAGTCCTCTCGGACCGTGCCCCATTGCCGTTCGCTTAAGTAAGGTCCCCAAAACTTCCAGCTCGAAGTGCCGATCCCATCCTCACGTAAGCGTGTCTCTTCTTCCATCCATTGCCCCTAGGAGACCTTGCGAGCGAGATTGGCGGCTTCCGTGGCGGCGCCCGAAAGGCTCGCGGCCGCATGAATTTCGAGCCAGGCGCGCAGCACTTCGGCGACGCTCCACGCCTGAGCAAAGCATCCTTGCGGCAGATGTGGGGCATCCGCGTCGAATATCTCGCTGACCTGTCCAATACAGGCGTCTGCCAGGTGTTGTTCCAGCGGTGACAGATAAGAGGCCGCCCAGATCACGTTGCCGTACAGACTGAAATGCGCGCGTGCGAATGCACCGAGCAGCCACGGCCAGACGGTGCCCTGATGATAGGAGCCATCACGCTGGCGTTGGTTGCCGCCATACCGGCCTACGTAGCGTGGGTCGTCCGGGTCGAGCGTGCGCAGCCCATAGGATGTAAGCAATTCGCGCTCGCAGGTCCGAAGGACCATTCGTGCACGCACGTCATCCAGAATTCTGTAGGGCAGCGACAGTGCAATCAGTTGATTGGGTCGCAATGACGTGTCGAGCGAGGGCCCGTCAGTGGCGTCGATGACATCGTAGAGATACTGTCCATCCTCGAACCAGAAGCGTCGACCGAAGACCTGCGCGGTCGCATGGGCTGCGTCGTCGTAGCTGCGTGCTTCGCGCGTGTTGCCGATCTGTTCAGCCAGTTGCCCCATGATCCACAACGCGTTACACCACAGCGCGTTGATCTCGACCGCCTTGCCGGCGCGCGGTGTAACGACCCACTGATCGACCTTGGCGTCCATCCAGGTCAGTTGGGTCCCTGGCTCTCCGAAGCGTAGCAAACCATCCGATGGATCAACACCAATGCCGTGTCGCGTACCGCGACGATGCCAGGCAACGATTTCCTCGAGCACCGGATAGATTTCATGAGCGAACGCGATATCGGTGGTTGCTCTCAAGTATTCGTGGATCGCGACGAAATACCACAGCGTGGCATCGACGGTGTTGTATTCGGGTGCCTCACCCGAATCCGGAAAACGATTTGGCAACATGCCCTGGCTGACGTACCGGGCAAAGGTTCGCAGAATGTCAACGGCAATATCGGTGCGTCCGGTTGAGAGCGTCAGCCCCGGCAGTGCGATCATCGTGTCGCGTCCCCAGTCACTAAACCAGGGATAGCCGGCGATCACCGTTTTCCCCTTGGGGGTGCCCGGTCTGGCAACGATGTATTGATCCGCGGCCAGTACCAGCTGGCGGATCCATCGCGGCTGCACGGCGTTCACCGGTGCCAGCAACGTCGCCTCGTGTCGCAACAAAGAATTGAGCGCGACATCCGCCGGCTCGGCGCCGGTTTCGATCGTGGCGGTGAAGTGGATCCGATCACCCTGCGAGAGCGTGAACTCGAAAACACCGGGCATGTACAGATCTTCCGTGCTGTCCAGACCTCGTTCGGCCTCGACCCGGTGCCGCAGGTTCCAATGCATGTCGGGCGCGGCGACAAACTCGCCGGCATCGGCCGTGATGTCAACTCTCCCTGTACTCCCGGCGGCGATGATGCGGCAGCCCCCGGCGATCGTATCGCAGTGATAGCCGTCACCGCCGCGGCGTTGCCAGTGGTAGTCGCGTCCAGTACACAGCGGGCGCACCGTCAGCGTGATCGGAGCCAGCGAACGCTCCAGCGTATAGGTAACATAGGTCGTATTCCGCTCGCGCGCCATGAAGACACGTTTCCGCAGGCGAGCCGATCCCAGCGCATAGACCCAGGTGGGCACCGTCCCGTCGAGGCGGAAGCTCTCGATGAATCGATAGCCGTGGGGATTGACCATGCCACCCTCATATTCGTGGCAGCCGAGCTCGTACTGTCGGCCGTCTACGCGGGCCATCGCATCCAGGTCCACCAGATAGAGGGTGCGTCCGACCGGAGGCCTTTCGGCCGCGATCAGCAGACCGTGGTAGCGACGCGTCTGGCAGCCGGCAATCGTCCCGCAGGCAAACCCACCCAATCCATTGGCGACCAGCCACTCGCGATGCAGCGACTGCTCGAGATTGCCGCAGATTTCCCTGCCAAACGGGGTAGCGTTTGTCATCAGTCAACTCCAGAAGCGGACGGTGCGACTTCGAGTGGACGCTGCCGTCGCATCATACCGAACCTCGGGTTGCCCGGTCGTGACCAACGCCAACTACGCGGCCAGCTTGCCCCTAAATACGAAAAAAACGGCTCCCAGAATGCACAGCGCCGCCCACAGGTAGTCGAGTTTCAGCGGTTCTTTCATATAGAGCACCGCAAACGGCACGAATACCGCGAGCGTGATGACCTCCTGCAGAATCTTCAGCTGCGCGACATTGAGCACCGCGAATCCGATGCGGTTGCCGGGAACCTGAAGCAGATACTCGAACAATGCAATTCCCCAGCTCACCAGTGCCGCTACGATCCACGGTTTCTGGTACAGCTCCTTGAGATGGGCGTACCAGGCAAAGGTCATGAAGACGTTGCTAAGGCACAGCAGGCCGACGGTCGATGCAATCGCGCGCATGAAA
>DATMRM010000513.1:0-2057 GCA_035566155.1 Steroidobacteraceae bacterium
GCAATGGCTACGCGCAGGTGCTACGGCGCCTCGATTCGACGCTGCAGATCGACATTGTGACCGCAGCCGACGCTGCTCCCCGATTTCCGCAAGGTGCCGGCATTAGCGACTATGACGGCGTGACCATGACCGGGTCAGCACTCAACATCTATCATGGTGGCACTGCGGTGACGCGTCAGATCGAACTGGCCAAAGCAGTCTTCGAGGCGGGTGTGCCATTCTTCGGCAGCTGCTGGGGATTGCAGGTCGCCGTGACCGCTGCGGGCGGCGAGGTGCGCGCCAACCCCCGCGGCCGCGAGTTTGGGTTCGCCCGGCGGGTGCTACTGAACGAGGCCGGCCGTTCGCATCGATTGTTCGCCGGCAAGCCGGTCGAGTTCGAGGCACCCACCATTCACCGCGACGAGATTGCATCGCTACCGACCGGCGCCCAGGTACTCGCGGCCAACGACTTCGGCGTGCAGGCGGCGGCATTCCGCTTCGGCCGCGGCATAGTCTGGGGTGTGCAATACCATCCGGAGTACGACTACGCGGACATTGCAGCGGCCGCCGAACGCTACGGTGAGACGCTGGTGATCGAAGGGATGTTTCGCGATGCGCAGGGCTTAAGCGCGTTTGCGGCAGAACTGCGTGCCCTGCAGTCGAATCCAGCGGACGCGGTACTGCTCTGGAAACATGGGCTGGGAGCGGCTATGCGCACCGCGGAGCTCCGGCTGCTGGAACTACGCAACTGGCTCGACGCCGAGGTGCGCTCGCGGGCGGCGCGTCATGTCTGACAGCACCCCCGCTCTCAAGAAGGCACTGAGCGGCCCTCACCTTTGGGGCATCGCCGTCGGACTGGTGATTTCGGGCGAATACTTTGGCTGGAGCTACGGCTGGGCGCATGCCGGCACTCTGGGCTTTCTGGTCACGACCGTGTTCATCGCGCTGATGTATACGACCTTCATATTCAGCTTCACGGAGCTCACGACCGCGATCCCGCATGCAGGAGGCCCGTTCGCCTACAGCTACCGCGCATTCGGCGCCATCGGTGGTCATATCGCCGGGTTCTCGACGCTGATCGAGTTTGTCTTCGCGCCGCCGGCGATCGCGCTGGCGATCGGCGCCTATCTCAACGTGCAGTTCCCGGCGCTGGATCCTCGCACCGCCGCCACCAGCGCCTATCTCGTTTTCATGGCCCTCAACATCGCCGGGGTAACCATTGCCGCTACCTTCGAACTGGTCGTGACCGTACTCGCGATCATCGAACTGCTGATCTTCATGGCGGTCGTGTCCGGCGGTTTTGCCTGGTCCAACTTCGCGAACCACGGCTGGGGAGGTGCAGACCACGCGTCGGCTGCGACGCTCGCCGGCATCTTTGCTGCGATCCCATTCGCGATCTGGTTCTTTCTGGCAATCGAGGGTGCGGCGATGGCCGCCGAGGAAGCCAGGGATCCCGCGCGCACCATTCCGAGAGCTTATATCGGCGGCATTCTCACGCTGGTGGTCCTTGCATTCGGCACCATGATCTTTGCCGGCGCCGTCGGTAATTGGACGGCACTCGCCAACATCAACGACCCGTTACCGCAGGCGATGAAGATCGTGGTCGGCGAACGCAGCGGCTGGCTGCACCTGCTGGTATGGATTGGCGTGCTCGGCCTGATTGCCTCATTCCACGGCATCATCCTGGGTTATTCCCGGCAGATCTTTGCGCTGGCACGCGCCGGATTGCTGCCACGATCGCTCGCCTCGGTTCACCCGCGGTGGCGTACACCGCACGTCGCGATTCTGGCCGGTGGCGTCGTTGGCATTGCAGCCATTTATTCGGACAGGTTTGTTACGATCGCCGGACAACCACTGACTGCCAGTATCGTCACGATGTCCGCACTGGGCGCTGTCGTGATGTACATCACGAGCCTGCTGAGCCTCATGCGTCTGCGACGCGCGGAACCTCGACTCGTGCGTCCGTTTCGCGTGCCCCTCTACCCGCTATTTCCGATGATCGCGCTCAGCATCGCAATCGTGTCTCTCATTGCAATCGTCTACTACAACGCGATGGTGGCGACAGTGTTCGCAGCCCT